>JASGDZ010000127.1:0-5436 GCA_047606835.1 Microbacterium sp.
GAGGAGACGGCATCCGCCCCCCACGTGAACTCCACCGCCTCGGCGTCGTTCGCGATGCCGACCCGGTCCGGCCGCCCGCCGACGGTCTCCACGGTGAGGGCCAGCGGTGCGGCGCCGGCGCGGTCGAGCCACGCGGCGAGCGCCGCGGCATCCGTCTCCACCGCGGTCGGCACCTCGGGCGTCGCGGGCCGAGCGGCCGCATCAGCGGTGTGTGCCGTGGCGCCGGACAGCTCGAACACGCGCGGCAGCAGCGTGCGAAACTCCAGCCGCGCGAAGATGTCGCGCACGGCCTGCGCGTCGATCGGGCGCACCTGGAGGTCGTCCGGCGCGACCGGCAGCTCGACGTCGGTGAGCAGGCGATTGAGCCGCCGGTTGCGGCGCACGTCGTCGAGGTGCTCGCGCAGGTTGCCGCCGACGACACCGGTGACCTTGTCGGCGTTGTCGAGCAGGGCGTCGAGCGAGCCGAACTGGCCCAGCCACTTCACCGCGGTCTTCTCCCCCACCTTGGGGACGCCCGGCAGGTTGTCGCTCGTCTCGCCGACGAGTGCGGCGATGTCGGGATACTGCTCGGGCGGCACGCCGTAGCGGTCGATCACGGCCTGGCGGTCGTAGCGCTTGAGCTGCGACACGCCCTGAACGTTCGGATACAGCAGCGTGATGTCGTCGTTCACGAGCTGGATGGTGTCGCGATCGCCCGAGCACACGAGCACGTCGAAGCCCTGCGCGGCACCCTGCGTCGCAAGGGTGGCGAGGATGTCGTCGGCCTCGACCTCCTCCTTCTCCAGCACGGTGATGCTCATGGCGGCCAGACACTCCTTCAGGAGCGGGATCTGACCCTGGAACGGCGCCGGAGTCTCGGAGCGGTTCGCCTTGTACTCCGGGTACACGTCGGTGCGGAACGAGTGCCGGGAGGTGTCGAAGGCCACCGCGAGGTGCGTGGGCCGCTCGGCCTTGATCAGGTTCACGAGCATCGCGAGAAAGCCGTAGACCCCGTTCGTGTGCTGCCCGTCCTTCGTCGAGAAGTTCTCGACCGGGAGTGCGTAGAAGGCCCGATACGCGAGCGAGTGCCCGTCGACGACCAGGAGGGTAGGCTTTCCGGAGTCCGTCACCCTGCCAGCCTAGACGCGGGGTGGGACACCCCCGACCGCCGGTTGCGAGGACCCCGAATGCCCGAATCCGCCCCGTCGAGTGACGATCCGTTCGGTTGGGCCCTGCGCCTCGGTGTCAACCCGCTCGCCGACAAGATGGGCCTGGAGTGGATCGAGTTCACGGCGGAACGCGCCGTGGCCAGGATGCCCGTCGAAGGCAACACCCAGCCGACCGGGCTGTTCCACGGCGGCGGCTATGTCGTGCTCGCCGAGACCCTGGGCTCCATGCACGCCAGTTGGCACGCGGGCGCGGGGCGTGTCGCGGTGGGCGTGGACGTGAACGCGACGCACACCCGCTCGGCGACATCGGGGCACGTCACCGGCGTGTGCACCCCGATCCACCTCGGCCGCTCGCTCACGGTGCACGAGATCGTGCTGAGCGACGACCAGGGGCGCCGCTGCTCCACCGTGCGGATCACGAACATGATCATCGACGCGCCGCAGCGCGCGTCGCGTTGAGCGCCCGCCCGAGAGCCGCGCGGCTCAGCCCTTCTTGGGAGCGAGCTGCTCGATGATCGCCTTCGCGACGTCCTGCATCGTGAGGCGCCGGTCCATCGACGCCTTCTGGATCCAGCGGAACGCCTCCGGCTCGGTCAGGCCCATCTTCTCGTTGAGCAGGCCCTTCGCGCGGTCGACCAGCTTGCGGGTCTCGAAACGCTCGACCATGTCGGCGACCTCCGCTTCGAGCGTGATGATCTGCTCGTAGCGGGCCAGCGCGATCTCGATCGCGGGCAGCAGGTCGTTCGGCGTGAACGGCTTGACGACGTAGGCGAGCGCACCGGCTTCGCTGGCGCGCTCGACGAGCTCCTTCTGGCTGAACGCGGTGAGCAGCACGACCGGTGCGATGTGGTTTTTGCTGAGCTTCTCGGCTGCGGAGATGCCGTCGAGCTGCGGCATCTTGACATCCATGATCACGAGGTCGGGGCGCAGGTCGGTCGCGAGCTGCACCGCGGTTTCGCCGTCGCCGGCTTCGCCGACCACGTCGAAGCCGTTGTCCCGAAGGATCTCGACGATGTCGAGGCGGATGAGCGACTCGTCCTCGGCGACGACGACGCGTCGAGGGGCGGATGCCGCGGGCTGGGCGTTCTGATCCTGCTCGGTCACGCGTCCATCCTACCGACAGGGCGAGCCGCGACTCGCCCCCGTCCGCGCACGGGCTTGCGTCTGCGAACGCGAAGCGCGATCGGGCGCGGTGCGCTGGAGCCGATGGCCCTGCGATAGGGTCGGAGGGCACCGGCCGGTGTGGCGGAATGGCAGACGCGACCGACTCAAACTCGGTTGCCCGCAAGGGCGTGTGGGTTCGACTCCCACCACCGGCACCACCCGCCGGCGCGCATCCGCCAGAGTCGGCTCAGGCCTTGTACGCCGGCGCGGCGCCGTGCACGGCATCCCCGATCCTGTGGACGCGGATGTCGTTCGTCGATCCGACGAGGCCGGGAGGAGAACCGGAGATCACGACGACCTTGTCCCCCACCTTCGCGAGGTCGCGGGACAGCAGGTGGTCGTCGACCTGGATGAACATGCGGTCGGTGTGCGGCACGTGCTCGACGAGCGCAGACTGGATGCCCCAGGTCAGCGCCATGCGTCGCCGGATCGCCGGGTCGGCCGTGAACGCGAGCATCGGGATGCCGGTGCGCAGCCGCGACATGCGGCGCGCCGTGTCGCCCGACTCGGTGAAGATGCAGATGAACTTCGCCTCGACGAACTCCGCGACGTCGAGCGCGGCGAGCGTGATGATGCCGCCCTGCGTGCGCGGGCGCGTCGTGATCGGATGGATGCGCTCCAGCCCGTGCTCCTCGGTGGAGTCGATGATGCGGGCCATCGTCTCCACCGTGATCACGGGGTACTCGCCGACACTGGTCTCCCCGGAAAGCATGACCGCGTCGGCGCCGTCGAGCACGGCGTTGGCGACGTCGGAGGCCTCGGCGCGAGTGGGCACCGGCGAGTGCGTCATCGACTCCAGCATCTGGGTGGCCACGATCACCGGCTTGGCCATGCGCCGGCACAGCTCCACCGCACGCTTCTGCACGATCGGCACGGCCTCCAGCGGCAGCTCGACGGCGAGGTCGCCGCGGGCGACCATGATGCCGTCGAACGAGTCGATGATCTCCTCGAGGTGGTCGACCGCCTGCGGCTTCTCGATCTTCGCGATGACCGGGACCCGTCGGCCCTCCTCGGCCATGATGACGTGCACCCGCTGCACGTCTTTCGCGTCGCGCACGAACGAGAGCGCGATGAGGTCGGCGCCCAGTCGCAGCGCCCACCGCAGATCGTTCTCGTCCTTCGGCGACAGGGCGGGCACGTTGACCGCGACACCCGGCAGGTTGATGCCCTTGTTGTCCGAGACGGTGCCTCCCACGACGACCTCGGTGGTGACGGCGGTGCCGTCGGTCTCAAGCACCTTGACGCGCACCTTGCCGTCGTCGATCAGCAGGAAGTCGCCCGGCTTGACGTCGGCGGGCAGGCCCTTGAACGTGGTCGAGACGATCTCCTTCGTGCCGGGGATGTCGTCGATCGTGATGGTGAAGACGTCGCCGGCGGCGAGCTCGTGCGGACCGTCGGCGAACCGGCCGAGCCGGATCTTCGGGCCCTGCAGGTCGACCAGCACGGCGACCGCGCGCCCCGCGTCGTCGGCCGCACGGCGGATGTTGGCGAACGTGTTCTCGTGCACGGAGTAGTCGCCGTGGCTGAGGTTCATGCGGGCGACGTCGACGCCCGCATCGATGATCGCACGGACCATCTCGTAGGTGGAGGTCGCCGGGCCCAGTGTGGCCACGATCTTGGCGCGTCTCATCTTCTCGTCTCGCTTCGGGTGTGTTCTGGCGGTGGATGGGGCTCGGAGCGGCTACGCGGGCTGCAGACCGATCGCGGTCTCTGTGGGCTGGACGGGCAGCGGCAGGTGGGTGACGCCCATGAGGTGCTCGTCGACACGGGCGGCCGCGGCGCGCCCCTCGGCGATCGCCCACACGATGAGCGACTGCCCGCGACCCGCGTCTCCGGCGACGAACACGCCGGGCACGGTCGTCTGGTAGTCGTCGTCGCGCTGCAGGGTGCCGCGGGACGTGAACCGCGCGCTGAGCTGCTCGTCGAGGTACGCCCGCTCGGGGCCGGTGAAACCCATCGCGATGAGGACCAGATCGGCCGGGATGTCGCGCTCCGTCCCGCTGCGCGGCACCCGGCGCCCGTCGGCCGTGTACTCGGTCTCGGCCACGCGGATCGCCCGCACCTCGCCGACGTCGTTGGGCAGGAACTCCACGGTCGAGGCGAGGTAGGAGCGCTCGCCTCCCTCCTCGTGCGCGGACTGCACCTCGAACACGGTCGGCGCCATCGGCCACGGCTGGTGGTCGGGGCGGGCGGAGGGCGGCTGCTTGCCGATCGCGAGGTTCGTGACGCTGAGCGCCCCCTGGCGATGGGCGGTGCCGATGCAGTCGGCGCCGGTGTCGCCGCCCCCGATCACGACGACGTGCTTGCCCTCCGCCGTGATCTGGTGCGGCACCTGGTCGCCGGCGACCGCGTGGTTGGACTCGACGAGGTACTCCATGGCGAAATGGACGCCGGCGAGGTCGCGGCCGGGGATCGGCAGATCGCGCGGCACGGTGGAGCCGGTCGCGATCACGATCGCGTCGTAGCGCCCGCGCAGATCGCTCCACGTGATGTCGCGGCCGATCTCGACGCCGGCGCGGAACCGCGTGCCCTCGTCCATCATCTGTCGCAGCCGCGACTCGAGGTGGCGCTTCTCCATCTTGAAGTCCGGGATGCCGTAGCGCAGCAGACCTCCGATGCGGTCGTCGCGCTCGAACACGGCCACGGTGTGGCCGGCGCGCGTGAGCTGCTGCGCGGCGGCGAGACCGGCCGGCCCCGAGCCCACGACGGCGACGGTCCTCCCGGTGAGCCGACCGGGCGGCTCGGGCTCGATCCAGCCGTTGGCGAACGCCTCGTCGACGATCGACACCTCGACCTGCTTGATCGTGACGGCGGGCTGGTTGATGCCGAGCACGCACGCGCTCTCGCACGGCGCAGGGCACAGCCTGCCGGTGAACTCCGGGAAGTTGTTGGTGGCGTGGAGGCGCTCGATGGCCGCACGGCCCTCGCCGCGCCACATGAGGTCGTTCCACTCCGGGATGAGGTTCCCGAGCGGGCAGCCCTTGTGGCAGAACGGGATGCCACAGTCCATGCAGCGGCCCGCCTGACGGCGCAGCACCGTGGCGTCGCCCGGCTCGTAGACCTCTTTCCAGTCCATGATGCGCACCGGCACGGGTCGCCGGGCGGGCAGCTCCCGCTCCGTGAC
>JASGDZ010000128.1:0-11484 GCA_047606835.1 Microbacterium sp.
CCCCAGATCGGCAGCCCCGCGGGCCTGAAGGCCGTGGACCGCAGCACGGCACCGCGACCGACGCCGACGGTGCGCTGAGTCGCGCGGGCGGGGGGTCCGATCGGACGTCCCTCGCCCGCGCGTCTCAGGCCAGGTGCGGCCGGAGCTCCGCCTCGAGCATGCCCCGGGGCTTCGCCCCGATGATGGTGTGCACGACCTCGCCGCCCTTGAACAGCAGCAGCGTCGGCATCGACGTGACCCGGTAGCGCTCGGTCGTGGCGGGGTTCTCGTCGACGTCGACCTTGACGATCCCGAGGGTGTCGCCGAGGTCGGCGGCCATCGCGTCGAGCACGGGGCCGACGAGGCGGCACGGCCCGCACCACTGGGCCCAGAAGTCCACCAGCACGGGTCGGTCGGCCTGAAGGACCACCCGGTCGAAGTCCGCGTCGGTGACGGCGGCGGCGCCGGACATCGTCAGATCTTCTCCGTGATCGGCACGGTCATGGTGCCGAACACGAAGTCCTTCGGGGTGCCCGAGCCCGCCACGACGATCTGCACGGCGTCAGGGTCGAAGAAGGCCTGGATCGACTGCGTCCGCTGCTCCTCGGGCGTGAGCTCGAAGACCCACTCCCACTCGGGGCGCAGCAGGCCCCGGGCGCGGAAGTCGCGCAGCGGCTGGATGACGTCACTGATGCGCGGGCGCACGTTGTGCAGCAGGAACCTCTTGACGGCATCCTTCGACAGGCCCGCCTCCGTGAAGATCTTGGCCGTCTCCGGCGGCAGGAGGTAGATGACGCCGTCCTCGTTGCCCTGCAGGCCCCCCAGGATGCTCGTCATGTGACCCACCTGCGTGACCGTGGGCGTGCGCGACGCGAGCGAGCGGATGCGCACGTCGGACGGGCCGTGGTTGGAGCCCAGGTCCCACTCCCCGACCGAGTGCCACACCGTGATGGTGCTCTCGTCGGGGCGGTACCCGCGCGTGACGTGGAACGGCTCCCACGGCGACTCGTCCTCGTTCTCGCCGAAGACCTGGATGAACTTGCGCGCCGTGCCGATCGTGTCGAGGTCCATCCGCCCGGGGATCCAGTACCCGAGGTTGCGCAGCGACAGGCCGATCGCGCGTCCGATGCGGTTGCCGACGCGGTTCTTCGAGCCGGGACCGAGCGGGTCGCGGCCGTCGTTGATGCCGAGCCTCTTGGCGATCGGCCCGTTGACCATGAGGACGGGCGCGAACGCCCCGGTCGACATGAGCACCGACAGGTTCATCGGCGGAGGGCACTTCTGGATGGCGCGAAGACCGGCGATCACGACGGGGAACTCGTCGGGCTGCACGCCCGCGAGCGCCGCGTTGATGGCGAGCTTCTCGACCGTGCCGTGCCCGTGCGCGGGCGGAATGGTCAGCAGCAGCTCGTCGGCGGGCTTGCCCAGCGCCGCGACGAGCGCGTCGACCTTCTCGCGGGTGGCCGGGTAGAGCGGGAGCCCGTCGCCGAACTCGCGCTCGACGAAGAAGTCGTTGAACTCGTCGATGACCTCGACGAGGTCGCCCTCGAAGGTGTAGGCGTCGGCCTTCTCGGCCTGCGCGTCGGCGTCGATTCCGGCGAAGACGCGATCGCCGGCGGGGTCGGTGGTCAACAGGCGGATGATCTCGTCCACGAGCGGCTCGACCTGCGCCTCGGCCTGCTCCTTCGTCAACGCCGTGAACACGCGCGGCACGACGACGTACTGCAGGTCGGGCACGCCGAAGACCTTGGCGCTCGTCTCGGCGTCGTGCTCGAACCCGCGCGCGACGATCGTGACCTGCGGCTTGCCGCCCTTCTCGGCCTGGGCGCCGTCGTGGATGAGCCACGACGTGCACGCGCCGCAGTCGGCGGAGCATCCGATCAGCGCGTCGCTCTCCTCGATGGCCTGCCTGAGCAGGTCCGCCTCGAAGCGGATCGAGCCGGGGTAGAGCCGGATCTCGAGGGTCGGGTAGCGCTCCTTGATCTTGTTCGCCGCCGCGTACAGCGCGTTCTCCGCGTTCGGCTTGCTGTTGGACAGCAGCCCGAGCACCTTCCCGTCGAACGTGTCCAGCCGCGGGGCGAGCGGAGTGTGGGTCGAGCCGAGTTTGTCGGCCGTCGGGTCGAGGACCTCCAGCACGTCCTGTGCCCTGAGGGTGTCGAGCGTCATTGCTTCTCCTTCGTCGGTGCCGTCCGATTGCGGACTAATTATTATTTTTATAATTCATCTGCGCCGGGAGGTCAAGGGCCGGCTCCCGGGCCGCGAGAATTGCCGGTAACCCCATAATCAGGTAGTTTAATTAGCGATTATCGCGCCGGCAAGGTCGGATCCAGAGCCGGATCCCTGAGCCGGAGCCGCATCCGTGAGATCCGTAGGGGGACCCGTGAGCATTCGTGAAGCCGTCGTCGTCGAGGCGATCCGCACCCCGATCGGCAAGCGCGCGGGTTCGCTCGCCGAGGTGCACCCCGTCGACCTGGCTGCGCTCGTGCTGCGCGCCCTCGTCGAGCGCACCGGCATCGACCCCGGCGACGTGGACGACGTCTACTGGGGGTGCGTGACGCAGCTGGGCGACCAGTCGAGCAACATCGGGCGCTTCGCGACGCTCGCGGCGGGATGGCCCGAGACGGTGCCGGCCGTGACGATCAACCGCGCGTGCGGATCGAGCCAGCAGGCGCTGGAGTTCGCCGCCAGCACGGTGATGTCGGGCCGCGCCGATCTGGTCGTCGCCGGCGGCGTCGAGGTCATGTCGCGCGTGCCGCTGGGCGCCGCGCGCCAGTTCGGGTTCCCGTACGGGCAGACCGTGCTCGACCGCTACGGCGTCGACCACCTCGATCAGGGCACCGGCGCCGAGCTCATCGCCGAGCAGTGGGGGCTGACGCGCACGCAGCTCGACGAGTTCTCGGTCCGCTCGCACCGCCTCGCGCAGGCGGCGATCGACGGCGGGGCGTTCGATCGGCAGCTCGTGCCCGTGCCGCTGCCCGAGGCCGGCGGCGTGCTCACGACCGACGAAGGGGTCAGGCCCGCCACGACGGTGGAGATCCTCGCCGGCCTGAAGACCGTGTTCAAGGAGGACGGCGTCATCCACGCCGGCAACTCCTCGCAGATCTCCGACGGGGCGTCCGCGCTGCTGGTGACCACTCCGGAGAAGGCGGCGGCGCTCGGCCTCACGCCGATCGTGCGCTTCCACTCGCAGTCGGTCGTCGGCGATGACCCGGTGAAGATGCTCACGGCGCCGATCCCCGCGACGCTCAAAGCGCTCGACCGCGCGGGGCTGACCGTCGACGACATCGGCGCGTTCGAGGTGAACGAGGCCTTCGCGCCGGTGCCGCTGGCCTGGCTCGCCGAGACCGGCGCCGACCCCGACCGGCTCAACCCGCTCGGCGGCGCGATCGCCGTCGGCCACCCCCTGGGCGCGTCCGGCGGCATCCTCGCGACGCGCCTCATCCACCACATGAAGGACAACGGGCTGCGCTACGGCCTGCAGACGATGTGCGAGGGCGGCGGGACCGCCAACGCCACGATCTTCGAGCTCGTCTGACCGCCGGTCACCCCGCCAGCGGCGCCGCCGCGGCCTCGTCGACGCCCCACCGGTGCGCCAGCTCCCCCGCGGGCGGAGCCTCGGTCGCGAACCCGAGCGGCAGCCGCGGGATCCACCCGCCCTCCGTCTCGACGAGCAGTCCGCGCGCGGCGACCTGCGCATCTCCCGCCGCCTCGGCCAGGGAGAGCACCGGCGACAGGCAGGCGTCCGTGCCGCGGGTCGCCGCCGCCCACTCGTCGCGCGTGCGCGTCGCGACGATCGCGGCGATCCGCTCGCGCAGGCGCGGCCAGTTGCGCGGATCCTGGCGGTCGCGGCGATCGTCGGCGTCCAGCCCGAGGATGTCGGCGAGCTCGGCGAAGAACTTGTCCTCCAGCGCGCCGACGGCGACGTAGCGGTCGTCGGCGGTCCGGTAGACGTCGTAGTACGGCGCGCCGGTGTCGAGCCGGTTGGTTCCCGGCTCGTCCGACCAGCGTCCGTCCGCGCGGTACTCCTGCAGCATCGAGGTGAGGTAGGTCGCGCCGTCCACGATCGCGACGTCGAGGTCGCGCCCCGCGCCGGTGCGGGCGCGCTCCACGAGGGCCGCGAGGATCGCGGTCACGAGATACATCCCGCCCGCACCGAAGTCGCCGAGGAGGTTCGCCGGCGGCACCGGGGCCTCGCCCGCCCTGGCCGCGACGTGCAGGGCGCCGGTGACGGCGACGTAGTTGACGTCGTGGCCGGCCGACAGCGCGTAGGGGCCGGTCTGACCCCATCCGGTCATCCGCGCGACGATCAGCCCGGGGTTGCGCTCGCGCAGGGCGGTCGGGGCGAACCCGAGCCGCTCGAGCACTCCGGGGCGGAACCCCTCGATGACGACGTCGGCGCGGTCGACGAAGGCGTGCACCGCGTCCGCGGCGCGCGGATCGCGCACGTCCGCCTCGACGAGCGTGCGGCCGCGCAGCAGGTGACGCGGCGCCTGACCCGGGCGCGCCACGGTGAGCACGTCGGCTCCGAGATCGGCCAGCAGCATGCCCGCGAAGGGTGCGGGGCCGAGACCCAGGAACTCGACGACGCGGATCCCCTGCAGGGGTCCTCCTGCGGCTGGGTCCACGTCGACGCCTCCCTCACCGTCTCGGATCGCGGTCCTCCACAGTGTATATTGATACAGATGATTTAGATGTTCTCGACGATGAGACGAGAGGGTGGGCGATGACCACGGCGTTCTACGGCGACGATCACGAAGAGTTTCGCACGATCGTCCGCGATTTCGTGGACCGCGAGATCGCCCCGAACCTCGAGCGCTGGGACGAGCAGAAGGTCATCGACCGCTCGGCGTGGACCGCGGCCGGCGAGCTCGGCATCCTCGGCATCCGCTTCCCGGAGGAGTACGGCGGAGGCGGAGTCTCGGACTACCGGTTCCGCGCGGTCGTCTCCGAGGAGCTGGCGCGGGTCGGTGCGGCGGCCTACTCGTCTGGCATCTCGATCAACGAGGACATCGTGTCCTCCTACCTGCTGGCTCTCGGCACCGAGGAGCAGAAGCGCACGTGGCTGCCGCGGATGGCCTCGGGCGAGGCGATCGCCTCGATCTCGATGTCGGAGCCCGGGATGGGCTCAGACCTGCGCGGCATCAAGACGACCGCGCGCCGGGAGGGCGAGCGCTGGATCGTCAACGGCGCCAAGATCTTCATCACCAACGGCGCGACCTCCGACGTCGTGCTCGTCGCCGCCCGCACGGGAGAGCGAGGCGGCCGCGCGACGTTCTCGCTCATCCTCGTGCCCACCGACACGCCGGGATTCTCCCGCGGGAAGAAGCTCAAGAAGATCGGCCTGCACGCGCAGGACACCTCCGAGCTGTTCTTCGACAACGTCGAGGTGCCCGCGGGCAACCTCGTGGGCGAGGAGGGGCGGGGGCTCCACCACCTCGTCGACCGGCTCCCCCTGGAGCGGCTGTCGATCGGATGGCGCGGCATCGTCGCGGCCGAGGCGGCGCTGCGCTGGACGATCGACTACACCAAGGAGCGCCAGGCGTTCGGCGAGCGCATCATCGACTTCCAGAACACCCGCTTCCGGCTCGCGGAGCTGGCCACCGAGATCGACGTGACGCGCGCGTACCTGGAGAGGCAGGTGCTGCGCTACAACGACGGGGAGCTCGACGTCATCACCGCCGCGAAGGTCAAGTGGTGGGCGACCGAGCTGCAGAACCGCGTCGTGAGCGCGTGCCTCCAGCTGCACGGCGGCTACGGCTACATGGCGGAGTACCCGATCGCGCGCGCGTTCGCCGACGGACGCGTCCAGACGATCGTGGGCGGCACCACCGAGATCATGAAGGAGATCATCGGCCGCGACCTCGCCGGCTGAGCGCCGCGCGCCGACCGCCCCGCAGCACCGCGCCGATGAGACCCGACCACAGAAGGAGAGCAACGAAGTGAACCTTGAGAACGCCAGCGCCGTCGTGACCGGCGGCGCGTCCGGACTGGGCGCGGCCACCGCCGCGGCCCTCGTCGCCCGCGGCGCGCACGTCGTCATCACCGACCTGCCGTCGTCGCCCGGGGTCGAGACCGCGAAGGCACTCGGCCCGAACGCGACGTTCGTCGCGGCCGACATCACCGACCCCGAGACGCTCGCAGCTCCCCTGGACGCCGCGGTCGAGCGCGGCCCGCTCCGCGGCGTCGTGCACTGCGCCGGCCGCGGCGGCGACCGCCTGCGCATCCTCGACCGGGAGGGGCACCCCGCCCCCGTGGAGAGCTTCGAGCAGGTGATCGACGTCAACCTCATCGGCACCTACAACGTGCTGCGCCTGGCCGCCGAGCGCATCGCGAAGAACGACATCGTCGACGGCGACCGCGGGGCCATCGTCCTGACGGCCTCGGCCGCGGCGTTCGAGGGCCAGATCGGGCAGACCTCCTACACGGCGTCGAAGGGCGCCGTCCACGCGATCACGCTCGTGGCCGCGCGAGACCTCGCCACGTGGGCGATCCGCGTCAACACGATCGCCCCCGGCGTCTTCGACACGCCCATGCTCGCGCGGCTGCGCCAGGACATCCGCGACGGCATCGCCGCGACGGTGCTGCACCCCAAGCGGCTCGGCCACGCGGAGGACTACGCGGGACTGGCGGTGACGCTGCTGGAGAACGCCTACCTCAACGGCGAGACCGTGCGCCTGGACGGCGCGCTGCGGATGGCGCCGCGATGACCGACGGCCCCGACGCCCCCGACGCGGTCGTCGAGCGCCGCGACGGCGTGCTCGTCATCGCGCTGAACCGTCCCGCGCAGCGCAACGCCATGACACTGGCCGCGGCAGAGGCGATCGCCGCGGCGCTCGACGAGCTGGACGCGTCGGACGATCTGTCGGTGGGCGTGCTGACCGGCAACGGCGGCACGTTCTGCGCCGGCATGGACCTCAAGCGCTTCGCGGCGGGAGAGCGTCCGGTCGTCCCCGGCCGCGGCTTCGCGGGGCTCGTGGAGGCGCCGCCGCGCAAGCCGCTCATCGCCGCGGTGGAGGGCTGGGCCCTCGGCGGCGGCTTCGAGGTGGTGCTGGCGTGCGACCTCGTGGTCGCGGCGGCGACGGCGAAGTTCGGGGTCCCCGAGGTCAAGCGCGGCCTCGTCGCCCGCGGCGGCGGCATGATCCGCCTCCCCGATCGCCTGCCCCGGGCGATCGCGCTCGAGCTGCTGCTGACCGGCGACCCCATCGACGCCGCGCGCGCGGCGCACTTCGGGCTCGTCAACCAGGTCGTCGACGAGGGCGGCGCCTTGGATGCCGCGCTCGAGCTGGCGCGGCGGATCTCCGCGAACGCGCCGCTGGCGACGGCAGCGGCCAAGGCGATCGCCGTCGCGTCGCGCGACTGGCCGCAGTCCGAGGCGTTCGCACGGCAGCAGGAGCTGTCCGACCCGGTCTTCGCCTCACAGGACGCCAGGGAGGGCGCCACGGCGTTCGCCGAGCGCCGCGCGCCGGTCTGGCGCGGGCGGTAGCGGGCGGACTGGCCCGCACGCCGCTACGCCGTCGCGAGCGCCAGCGACGCGCGGGCGTACGCCTGCTTGCGGCGCGGGCTCACCAGGAACGACGGCGGCGCGAGGTAGACGACGTCGCGCGCGATCGAGTCGCGTCGGCGCGCGAGGGCCGAGCGGGCATCCTCCGTCGAGCCGCACACCGCGATCTCCGCCACCATGTCGTCGGTCACCGCCGCCGCCATGGCGGCCATGTCGCGGCTGCGGAAGGCCGTGCGCACCTGCTCGACCTGCGCCGTCCACCCGTGGTGCTCCACGAACGGGTCGTACGTCTTGACGGTGAGGTAGAAGCCGATCATACGTCGCGCGTCGGCGACGGCGCGCTCGGGGTCGTCGTCGTCGATCGCCGTGATCAGCCAGCCGTGCTCGACGGGCGGTGCGGCGCGCTCGGCCCGTGCCGCGCCGCGCTCCAGAGCGGGGCGCACGACGTCGGCCCACCAGCGCTCGGTGAACAGCCCGTGGCCGATGACGCCGTCTGCGGCGCTCGCCGCGGCGGCGGCCATGCGCCGGTTGAAGCCGGCGAGGAGGATGGGCACGTCGAGGCGGCCGAGCACCGGGGCGCCGACGTTCGCGTCGATGCGGTAGTACTCCCCCTCGTATCGCACCGGCTCGCCGTTCTCGGCGTGCAGCCACGCGCGCACGGCGCCGACGAGGTCCGTCATCCGCTCCACGGGGCGGTCGGACGCGACGCCGAACCAGTCGCGGTTGACGCGGAAGGCGCCGGATCCGAGACCGAGGAAGATCCGGCCCGGAGCGTGCTGCCACAGCGAGCGCACGGCCGTCGCGTGCGCGTACGGCGTGCGGGTGAAGGCGTACGCGATCGCGGGGCCCACAAGCGCCTCGCGTGTGCCGAGCGCCATCTCGGTCAGCACCGTGTACGCGTCGTGGTCGACGAACTCGCCGGTGCAGAACGCCGCGATCCCCGCGGCCTCCGCCTCGGCCGCGAACTCGGGGCCCTGCCAGGGCAGGCCGAAGCGCAACGCGGAGGAAGAGGGGTCGCCGTCGATCATGTTCTATGTATATCATTTTACTGAATGACCCCAAAGGGTGCGCACCGCCGCTCGCCCTTCCCGACGTCGTCGAGGAGCACTGGCATCATGTCCGACACCGTCACCGCACGCGCAGCCGAGCAGTTCGGCGTGCTCACGGATGCCGCGTTCGAGCGGTCGCGGGCGCGCACCGGCATCCCGCTCGTGCAGCCGAACCCTCCGCACAACTACGAGGTCACCCGCGACGGCGTCCGCCACTTCGCGCAGGGGTACGGAGACGACAACCCCCTCTTCTGCGACCCCGCGTACGCCCGCGAGACGCGATGGCAGGGGATCATCGCGCCGCCCACGTTCCTCTACACGATGGGCGAGGATGCCGCACCCAAGCCCGATCCCGAGACGAAGGCGCTGCTGAAGGGCGACCCGTTCGCGGGGCTCGGCTCGTACCAGGCGGTCATGGAGTACGAGTGGTGGCGCCCGCTGCGACAGGGCGACGGCTGCCGGCTGCTCGTGACGCAGGTGGGCGTGCAGGAGAAGCAGAGCTCGTTCGGCGGCCGCAGCGCCCACGTCACGCGCGACTACGTGTACGCCGACCTGCACGGCGAGCCTGTGGCCCTGCGCCGCGGGACGTGGATCAACGCCGAGCGTCACGCGTCGAAGAAGCGCGCGAAGGAGACGCTCAGCCCTCAGCCGTACACCGACGAGCAGCTCGCCGAGATCGACGCCCTCTACGAGGCCGAGGAGCGGCGCGGCGCCACGCCCCGCTACTGGGAGGACGTCGAGGTCGGCGACGAGCTGCAGCCGCGCGCCAAGGGTCCGCTGAAGACGACCGACGTCGTCGTGTGGCACGTCGGCTGGGGCATGCAGCTGACCCCGCCCGGCACGTTCCGCCTGGCCTACAACATCCGCAAGAAGGCCCCGGGGCTCTTCCCGCGCGATCCGCTCAACGTGCCCGACACCGTGCAGCGCCTGCACTGGGACAGCGTCCGCGCGCAGGAGCTCGGGCTGCCGACCTCGTACGACTACGGCGGGATGCGCGAGACGTGGGTGGTGCACGCGCTGACCGACTGGATGGGCGACGACGCGTGGCTGTGGCGGCTGCGGTGCGAGCACCGCAAGTTCAACTACATGGGCGACACGACCGTCGTCCGCGGCGAGGTGGTCGCCAAGCGCGTCGAGGGCGGCCACCACGTCGTCGACCTCGACGTGCGGTGCGAGAACCAGCGCGGCGAGGTCACCACCCCCGCACGGGCGACCGTCATCCTGCCCACCCGCGACGGCGGCCTTTTCCTGCCCGAGCCGCCGGCGCCGACCGTGGCCGGCATCGTCGAGGCGGAGATCGCGCGCCTCGGCGCCGACGAGGCACGCACATGAACGGGCTGACACGAGCGCGCACGCATGAACGGGCGAGACCCGCGCAGGCGAACACGGACGGGCACTCATGAGCGGGGCAGCGGGCGTGCGCCGCGTCGTGATCATCGGCTCGGGTCCCGCGGGCTTCACGGCCGCGGTCTACGCGGCGCGCGCGAACCTGGCGCCGCTCGTGGTCGCCAGCTCCGTGGAGGCCGGCGGCGAGCTGATGAACACCACCGAGGTGGAGAACTTCCCCGGGTTCCCTGAGGGGATCATGGGGCCGGAGCTGATGGCGCGGATGCAGCAGCAGGCCGAGCGGTTCGGGGCCGAGGTGGTCTACGACGACGTCGTCGAGCTGGAGGTGGACGGACCGGTCAAGCGCGTCACGCTCGGATCGGGAAAGGTCGAACAGGCCCACGCGGTCGTGTTCGCGACCGGCTCCGCTCCGCGCAAGATCGGGGTGGCCGGCGAGCGCAGGCTCGCAGGCCGGGGCGTGTCGTACTGCGCGACGTGCGACGGGTTCTTCTTCCGCGACAAGGCGATCGCGGTCGTCGGCGGCGGCGACTCCGCGATGGAGGAGGCCACGTTCCTGACGAAGTTCGCCTCGAA
Organism: Microbacterium sp.; assembly: GCA_047606835.1. Taxonomy (GTDB): domain Bacteria; phylum Actinomycetota; class Actinomycetes; order Actinomycetales; family Microbacteriaceae; genus Microbacterium. Next base: position 10,450 of record JASGDZ010000128.1, read on the forward strand.
GGTCTACGTCGTCCACCGCCGCGACCGGCTGCGCGCGTCGAAGATCATGCAGGAGCGCGCGCTGCGCAACGAGAAGATCGAGTTCGTGCTGCACAGCGAGGTCGCCGACGTGCTGGGCGACGAGGAGGTTACCGGCGTGCTACTGCGCGACACCGTCGACGGCACCACCGGCGAGCTCGCCGTACAGGGCGTGTTCGTCGCGATCGGCAACGACCCGCGCACGCACCTGGTGCACGGCAAGCTCGAGCTGACCGCGGAGGGCACCGTGCGCGTCGACGGGCGCACCTCCCGCACCTCGGCGCCCGGCGTCTTCGCCGCCGGCGACGTCATCGACCCGACCTATCGGCAGGCGGTCACCGCCGCCGGCAGCGGGACCGTCGCCGCGCTCGACGTCGAGCACTACCTCGCGGCTCTCGGCGAGGCGAGCGGCGCCGTCGACGCGGCCGGCTCGGGCCTTGCCGCCGCGCACGCCGGCTGACGGCGAGAGATGAGCGATCGCGACGGCGCGGCCCGCGAGTTCGAGTTCGTCGTCGAAGCGGGGAAGGCGCGCGAGTTCGCGCGTGCCGCGGGATGCGGCGACGGCGACGAGCTCGGGGAGCACGCGCATCCCGCCTTCCTCGTCGCGAGCGCGCACTGGATGCGCCCCGAGCACAGCGCGATGCCGGCGCGAGACCCGGCGCGCGCGTGGGTGCACGCCGCACAGCGGTTCGCGTACCCCGGGGGCCTCGTGCGCGTGGGCACGGCGCTGCGCGCCCGGCAGCGCGTGTCGCGACGCTGGGTCGACGAGGGCACGCGTGCCACGACCGAGTACGTCGAGCTGTCGACCGACTTCTGGGCGGATGCCGGGCCCTCGGCGACGATGACGACGCTCGTCGCGCGCCGCGCCGCGGAGCCCGGCGCCGCCTCCGGTCCCGACGCCTCCGAGCCGATGCGCGACGCGGAACAGCCGGCGCACGAGGATGCGCCGGGGCGCCTGCCGTCGGGTCCGCCCCACGCGGTCTTACGCGCCACGCTCGCGGCGACCGTGCGCTACCA
>JASGDZ010000129.1:0-6390 GCA_047606835.1 Microbacterium sp.
GACAGCCGGATGCCTCCGGCCCCCGCGGCACTCCCACCCACTGGGAGTGCGGGCCCGGCACAGCCCCGCCCGCGCGCTGACACAGCTCGCTGCGCGACAGACGCCGCGGCGTTTCCCGCGCAGCGAGCTGTCTCAGTGACTCCGCGCCCGGCACAGCCCCGATGACGCCGCGCCCGGCACAGCCCCGATCACGACGCGCGCAGCGCCCTCGTGACGTCTTTCGCCGCCTGCACGGCGAGGGCCCCGAGGCGGCGCTCGTCGGCGCGCTCGAGGTGCGCGACGACGCCGATCGCCGCAGGGGGCAGGCCGTCGATCCTGCCCAGCGCAGCGGCGACCGAGACGTTTCCGAGGGTCATCTCCTGCCGCGTCGTGGCGTAGCCGCGGCTGCGCGCGCGGGCGAGGTCGGCGCGCAGCCGCGCCTCCGACGTGATCGAGAGCGTCGTCTCGCGCTCCAGCGGCACCCGGAAGAAGCGCGCCAGCCACTCCTCGTCGCACGTCGCCAGCAGCGCCTTGCCGACGCCCGTGGTGTGCAGCGGATGCCGTCCGCCCATGCGGCTGAGCGTGGGGATCGAGCCGGTGCCGGTGAGCCGGCCGACGTACAACGCCGTCGCGGTCTCGGGGGTCGCGCCGTCGAGCACGGCCAGGTGCACATTCTCCCCTGTCGCCTCGTAGAGCCGCAGCATGTGCGGCAGCGCCGTCTCGCGCAGCCGCAGCGACAGCGGCGACAGCTCGCCGAGCTCCCACAGCCGCGCGCCGATCGTGTAGCGGTGGCCGCGGGCGCGCGTGAGCAGACCGAACTCGACGAGCGCCGCGAGCAGCCGGTGCAGGGTCGACGCAGGCAGCTGCGTGAGCTCGGCGATGCGCGCGGCCGACAGAGCCGGCTCGTCGTCGGTGAAGCACTGCAGCACGCGCATGGTGCGCACCAGCATGCCCTCTCCCGTGACGTCGTCCACCGCTCCTCCTCGAGTCCGGCTCCCGGTGCGCCAGGGCACGGTGCGCCGGGGCCCGGTGTCGAGGCTACCGGTGGCGGCCTCCCGTTCAGCAGGAGTGGGCCGTGCTCGGGTGCGCCGCGCCCCGCACACTGGGTGCGCAGCATCCACCGTCGAGGGAGACGCCATGACCCCCACCGTCCGCACGCGCGTCGCGATCGTCGGCGCCGGGCCCGCGGGCCTGCTCCTGAGCCACCTGCTCGATGAAGCGGGCATCGACTCGACCGTCGTCGAGTCGCGCACGCGCGACGACCTGGAGCAGACGATCCGCGCCGGCGTCCTGGAGCAGGGCACCGTCGAGGTGCTCGACGCGCTGGGCGGGTTCAGCCGCGCGCGCACGGTCGGCCAGCGCCACGACGGCATCGAGCTGCGCTTCGCGGGCGAGGGCCACCGCATCGACTTCCGGCGGCTCGTCGACCGCAGCGTGTGGCTGTATCCGCAGCACGAGGTGCTCAAGGACCTCATCGCGGCACGGCTCGCTTACGGTCAGGACCTCCGGTTCGGCGTCACCGCCGTGCGCGTCGAGGACGCCGAGTCCGACCGGCCGCGGGTCGTCGCCACCGACCGGGGCGGCGATCCGTTCGAGCTCGAGGCCGAGTTCGTCGTCGGCGCCGACGGCTCGCGCAGCGCCGTCCGCGAGGCGGTCACCGGCTCGCGATACGCAGGGCTCGTGCGCGAGTACCCGTTCGCGTGGTTCGGCATCCTGTGCGATGCGCCGCCGAGCGCCCACGAGCTCATCTACAGCAACTCCCCCGACGGCTTCGCGCTCATCAGCCAGCGCAGCGACACCGTGCAGCGCATGTACTTCCAGTGCGCCCCGGATGCCGACCCGCACGCGCCGAGCGAGCAGCACCTGTGGGAGCAGCTCCAGCGGCGCGTGCCCGGCACGACGCTCAAGGAGGGGCCCATCTTCCAGCGCGACGTCCTGCGCTTTCGCAGCTTCGTGGCGCACGACCTGCGCAGAGGGCGGGTCGCGCTCGTCGGCGACGCCGCGCACACCGTGCCGCCCACCGGAGCGAAGGGCATGAACCTCGCCGTCGCCGACGTGCTCGTGCTCGCGAAGGCGCTGCGGGCGCTGCTGCACGAGGGCGACGCCCGGCCGATCGACGCGTTCCCCGAGACGGCGCTGCATCGCATCTGGAAGGCCCAGCACTTCTCCTGGTGGATGACGAGCATGCTGCACGTCGCCGAGGACGCGAGCGACTTCGACCGGCTGCGCCAGCTCGGCGAGCTGCGCTCGGTGGTCGAGTCGGAGGCCGGCAGCCGCTACCTCGCCGAGGCGTACACGGGCTGGCCGCTGGAGGGACTCGCGTGAGATAGCGGGTAACCTGCCAGACGGCACGTCTACACGTTCGTCCCGAGGAGACATCCATGCCCGTCCACCGCGAATCGCTGCGCGACCACGCGTGCCTGATCGTGCACGGCCCCGACCAGCCGGGGCTCGTGGCGGCGGTGACCGCGCTGATCACCCGCAACCGCGGCAACATCGTCACGCTCGACCAGTACTCCGACAACCCGGAGGGGGGTGCGTTCTTCCAGCGGGTCGTGTTCCACCGCCCCGACCTCGCGGCGTCGCTCCCCGACCTCGAGGCCGACATCGCGGCGACGCTGGAGCCGTACGGCATGCAGTGGCGGCTCACCGACCAGTCGATCGCCAAGCGCATGGCGATCCTCGCCTCCACGTCGGACCACTGCCTGCTCGAGCTGCTGTGGCGGCACCGCCGCGGCGAGCTGCCGGTCACGATCCCGATGGTGATCTCGAATCACACCAACGTCGCCGAAGACGTGCGCTCCTTCGGCATCCCGTTCTTCCACGTGCCCTCCCAGGGGCCCGACAAGTCCGAGGCGGAGGCCCGCATCGCCCTGTTGCTCGCCGGCAACGTCGACTTCGTGGTGCTCGCGCGCTACATGCAGATCCTCTCCGACGCGTTCTTGGAGCAGGTGGGGGTTCCGGTGATCAACATCCACCACTCGTTCCTGCCCGCGTTCATCGGCGCGGCGCCGTATCGCAAAGCCCACGAGCGCGGCGTCAAGCTCATCGGCGCGACCTCCCACTACGTCACGAAGGACCTCGACGAGGGACCCATCATCGAGCAGGACGTCGCGCGCGTCGACCACACCATGACGCCCGCCGACCTCCAGGCGCGCGGGTCGGACGTCGAGCGCGCCGTGCTCGCGCGCGCCGTGCGCTGGCACGCGGAGGACCGCGTCATTCGGCACGGCAACCACACGATCGTCTTCCCGTAGGCCGAGCCGCGCCGTTGCGCGTGCTCGCGCCGTCCCGCGTCAGAACACGTACTCCATCAGTTCGACGCCGAGGGCGCGGAACGCGTCGTGGGCGCGCAGCCGGTGCACCACCGAGAGGTCGTCGAAGCACACGACGAGCGCATACGCCAGCCCCGCCCGTGGCCCTGCCAGCACCCCGGCCTCGGCGCGCACGCCGTTCTCGCGACCCGTCTTGTTGATGAAGAGCAGGTCGTGCTGGTCCTCTTCGTGCGCGAACGGATCGAGGCCCGTCGACGCCGCGACGAGGCTGAGATCGTGGTTGAGGCTCAGCCACTCCGAGACCTGGGCGCTCACCGACGGGCTCACCGCCTGACTGTTGACGAGCGCGCCGAACAGCTGGGCCAGCTCCCGCGCCGAGCCGAGCGCGAAGTGCGGCGCGTCGTCGGGCCCGCGCACGTCGCGCAGACGGTCGAGCAGCGCCGAGCGGGTGAGCCCGAGGCTCTCCAGGCGGGCGCGCACCGCGTCGAGCCCGACGCGGTCCAGGAGCGCGTTCGCGGCGAGCTCGTCGCCGGTCGCCGCGGCGAGCACCGCGAGGTCGAAGAGGGGCAGCGCGGGCGCCTTGAGGTGCTGCCAGAGCCCGGTGGTCGCCGCGGCGTCCGCCGACGCCCGCTCGACGATCTCCAGCGGGTCGAGCGTGCCCGCCTCGAAGCCCGCCGCCACCTCCAGCAGCAGCGGCACGACGCCCAGGCCCGCCACCGGCAGGGTCTCGAAGTCGTCGCCGGCGAGCACGACGGTGCCGCGGTCGAGGTCGGCGACGTGCACGCACACGCGCGCTCCCGACGCGGCGAGCCCGTCGAGCGCGCGCAGCGTGGCGGCGAAGGTGGGGCGCGCCGTGGTCGCTCGACGGGCTCGGCGGCGCTCCGCATTGCGGGCGCGCCGGAGGCTGGTGTCGCGCGCGGGTTCGGGGGGAGTTCCCACGGCATTTCCTTCCGGGATGGGGGTCGGGGCGCCTACCAGATCGTCACGCGGTCGTCGGGCGCGAGCCACAGCTCGTCCCCGTCGGTCACGTCGAAGGCCTCGTAGAACGCGTCGATGTTGCGGACGATCTGATTGCACCGGAACTCGTTGGGCGAGTGCGGGTCGATCGTGAGGAGGCGGACGGTCTCGGCATCCCGCCCCTTCTGCTGCCAGACCTGCGCCCAGCTCAGGAACAGGCGCTGGATGCCGGTGAGCCCGTCGATCTCGGGCGCCTCGGCGCCATCCCGCGACAGGGCGTAGGCCTTGAGCGCGATGCCGAGGCCCCCGAGGTCGCCGATGTTCTCGCCGATCGTGAGGGCGCCGTTGACCGTGTGCTGCTCGTCGAGGCCGCGCGGGACCAGCCCGTCGTATTGGGCGATGAGGCTCTTCGTGCGCTCCTCGAACGCCGCGCGGTCGGCATCCGTCCACCAGTCCTGCAGCCGGCCGTCGCCGTCGAACCTGCTGCCCTGGTCGTCGAAGCCGTGCCCGATCTCGTGCCCGATCACGGCGCCGATGCCGCCGTAGTTGGCCGCAGCGTCGCGCTCGGGGTCGAAGAAGGGGTACTGCAGGATCGCCGCCGGGAACACGATCTCGTTCATCAACGGGTTGTAGTAGGCGTTGACGGTCTGCGGCGTCATGAACCACTCGTCGCGGTCGATCGGCTGACCGACCTTGCCGAGCTGCCGGTCGTGCTCGTGCACGTTCGCGCGGCGCACGTTTCCGAGCAGGTCGCCCGCGTCGATCTCCAGCGCGGAGTAGTCCTTGAACACCGCCGGGTAGCCGATCTTGGGGGTGAAGGCGTCGAGCTTCGCGAGCGCGCGCTCGCGCGTGTCGGGCCCCATCCAGGCAAGGCCCGCGATCGACCGCCGGTACGCCTCGACGAGGTTCGCGACGAGCTCGTCCATCGCGTCCTTGGCCGCCGGCGGGAAGTGCCGCTCGACGTAGACGCGCCCGATCGCCTCTCCGAGCGCCCCTTCGGCGACGGCGACGCCGCGCTTCCACCGCTCGCGGATGACGGGCACGCCGGTCAGCTCGGTGCCGTAGAAGGCGAAGCTCTCCTCGACGAACGCGTCGGGCAGGTACGCCGCCGCCGAGCGCGCGACGCCGTAGCGCAGCCACGCTCTCCAGTCGTCGAGACGGTCTTCGGCAAGGAGCGACCCGAGGCCCTCGAAGAAGCTCGGCTGGTAGACGACGACCTCGGCGAACGCGTCGGGGTGGTGCGGTGCGACGCCTTCCCGCCACGGCTCGAGGTCGACGCCGGCGAGCGCGACGAGCTCGTCCCAGCTCTTGAGGTTGTAGGTGGCCACCGCGTCGCGGCTGCGCACGTTGTCCCAGTGGTGCGCCGCCAGCTCGGTCTCCAGCGCGACGACGCGGTCGGCGGATGCCGCGGCGTCGGCGACGCCGGCCAGCGCCAGCAGCCGCTCGACGTGCGCGCGGAACGCGGTGCGCGTGTCGGCGAAGCTCTCCAGGCGGTAGTACGACTCGTCGGGCAACGAGAGCCCGCCCTGCACCGCGAACGGCACGTAGCGGCTCGGGTCTCCCGGATCGGGCTCGACGTAGAGGCCGACGATGCCGCCGGCGCCCTCGCGCTCGAGCTCCCCGACGGTGCGCAGCAGCTCGGGGATCGACGAGATCGCGTCGACGCGGGCGAGCCGGGCGGCGAGCGGGGACGCGCCGAGCTCGGCGATGCGCGCGGTGTCCATGAAGCTCGTGTAGAGATCGCCGATCTTGCGCGACTCGGTGCCGGGCGCGGCATCCCGCGACTCCTCGACGATCGCACGGACGTCCTTCTCGGCCTGTTCGGCGATGAGGTGGAACGCGCCCCAGCGCGCCTTGTCTTCGGGGATCTCGGTGCGGTCGATCCACTTCCCGTTGACATGGCGGAACAGGTCGTCTTGGGGTCGGATCTCGGGGTTCAGCTCGTCGAGCGCCAGACCGGAGCGGGGGGCATCCGTCATGGTTCCAGGATAAGCGCCCGCGGCGCCGCCGCCGCCCGGTCCCCGAGCCGACCCTCATCGATCCCGGCCGCTGCGCACCGGCGGCAGTTTCCTGATGCGGCGCCTCAGAGCTGTGCCGCCGGTTCAGGCAACTGCCGCCCGTTCAGGAAACTGCCGCCGGGGCCGACCCGGGGCGGAGGGGCGGGCGGCGGGCGGCGGGC
>JASGDZ010000130.1:0-4409 GCA_047606835.1 Microbacterium sp.
CGACCGTGAAGCCGGCGACGAACAGCAGCACGCCGCCGAGCAGCCGGCCGCGCGGCGCAGCCGGCACCGCGACGGTCACGGATGTCGGAGCATCGTCCGCACGTCGGAGGGATGTCGCGGAATCCTCCGACATCCGCGTGATCCTCCGACCTTCGGATGCCGACGGGCGCGGCGCGACGGCGCCGCCGATGAAGCCGAGGTAGCCCGGCACGAGCGGCAGCACGCACGGCGACAGGAACGACAGCAGCCCCGCGGCCACCGCGATCGGGATCGCGATCCACAGGGCCCCGCCGGCGACCAGCGCCTCGATGCTCACGAGGACTCCGCGAGCGTCTCGCGCACGAGGGTCGACAGGATCGACGGCTCCTCGATCGTGGAGACGATGCGCGCGGCGACGCGGCCCTGCCGATCGAGCACGAGGGTCACCGGCACGGCCTTCAGCGGCACCCACTCGGCGAACGCGAGCTTGAGCGGGGCGTCCTGGATGGCGATGAGGCTCGGGTACGTGACGTCGAACGTCTTGGCGAACGCCGCGGCCGTCTCCGGCTGGTCGTAGATGTTGACGCCCAGGAAGCTCGCGCCGTCGCCGTCGAACTCGCGGTGGACCTCCTCCAGGTTGGCCGCCTCGGCGCGGCAGGGACCGCACGCGGCGTACCAGAAGTTCACGACGAGCACCTCGCCCGCGTAGTCGGCGCTGGAGACGGCGGCACCCGTCTCCGACGTGCCGGAGAACTCGATCGGCGTCCCGCGATCCGCCTCGGCGATCGGGGTCACCGTGAAGTCGCCGTCGATGAACCCGTAGTTGCCCCCCTCCTTGTAGCGTTCGGCGAGCGGGTCGTCGGCGCACGCGGCGAGACCGGCGACCAGGCCGAGGGCGAGCAGGGCGGATGCCGCCCTGCGCAGCATCACACGGCCCCCACGTCGACCGCGCCGATCGTGACCGCGGGCTCGGCGTAGCCCACCTCGAGCCACGAGCCGCTCTGGCGGCGCTTGAAGCTCGTCACGCTCGACAGCGCACAGCGGCGGCTGCGCGGATCGTGCGGCAGCCGGTCGCCTGCGACGGCGAGGTGGGTGATCCAGATCGGCGCCTGGTGGGAGACGACCACGACGTCGCCGCCGTCGGACGACTGCCACGCGGCATCCATCGCCTCGAGCATGCGCGTCGCGACCTGCGCGTACGGCTCTCCCCAGCTGGGCACGCTGGGGCGAGCGAGGTGCCGCCAGTTCAGCGGGTTCGCGAGCGCGCGCTTCATGCGCCGCCCCTCGAACACGTTGGTCGGCTCGACGACGCGCTCGTCGACGAGCGGGGGGATGCCGAACAGCTCGGCGAACGGCTCCGCCGACTCGCGCGTGCGCTGCAGCGGCGAGACGACGAGGCCCGTGACCGGGCGGTCGAGCCCTTGGACGTATTCGGCCGCTGACCGCGCCATGCGTCGTCCGTCGCTGCTCAGGCGATAGCCCGGAAGACGCCCGTAGAGCACGCGGCCGGGGTTGTAGACCTCCCCGTGACGCACGAGGTGAAGACGGTCGGCGGGCACCGCGCCAGTCTACGCGGGCGGGTTCTTGGAGGGTGCTGAGCATGCGCACCTCGGCACCCGAGGCGCGTGCAGGATTGCGTGGATGTGCACGATTGCGGATCGCATCGCGCGAAACCCTCCGTCATCCTGCACATCTCCGTCATCCTGCACGCCGGTCGGGCCCTGGCCGCGCGGGGCCTCGCCCCCGCCGCCATAGACTTGTCCCTCGTGAGTGAACGCGTCCTCGTCAAGCAGCTGCAGGCCCGCCAAGACGGGCCGGTCTCGGTGTCCGGATGGGTCGAGACCGTCCGCGACCAGAAGAAGGTGCAGTTCGTCATCCTGCGCGACGAGACCGGCGCGGTGCAGCTGGTCAACCCCGCGACGCGGCCGGCGGACGACGGCGCAGAGCAGGATGCGGCCGCGCTCGCGCTGACCGAGACGATCTCGAACCTCGCCACCGGCACGTTCCTCACCGTGACCGGCGAGCTCAGGCACGACGAGCGGGTGAAGCTCGGAGGGGTCGAGGTCAGGATCGCAGCACTCGACATCGCCGCCGCCGCCCTGCCCGAGACGCCCATCGCCGCCGACAGCGGCCTCGACAAGCGCATGGACTGGCGCTTCCTCGACCTGCGCCAGCGCCGCAACAACCTCATCTTCCGTGTGCAGACGACGCTCGAGCACGCCTTGCGCACGTACTGGATCGAACGCGACTACATCGAGATCCACTCCCCCAAGCTCATGGCGAGCCCGTCGGAGTCGAACGCCGAGCTGTTCTCGCTCGACTACTTCGAGGACAAGACCGCGTACCTCGCGCAGAGCCCGCAGTTCTTCAAGCAGATGGCCCAGTCGGCCGGCTTCGGCAAGGTCTTCGAGATCGCGCCGGCGTTCCGCGCCGACCCGTCGTTCACGAGCCGGCACGCGACCGAGTTCACGAGTGTGGATGCCGAGCTCAGCTGGATCGACTCGCACGAGGATGTCGCGCGCATGCAGGAGGAGCTGCTGCAGACCGCATTCCAGGCCGTCAAGGACAAGCACGGAGCCGAGATCGAGGAGCTGTTCGGCCTCGACGTGGTCGTGCCGAGCATCCCGTTCCCGCGCATCCCGCTCGCCGAGGCGCGCGAGATCGTCGCGCAGCGCGGCTACGCGATCCCGCGCACCGACGGCGACCTCGACCCCGAGGGAGAACGGCAGATCGCGGCACACGTCGAGGAGGCGTACGGCCATCAGTTCGTGTTCGTCACGGACTACCATCCCGCCATCCGCGCGTTCTATCACATGCGCGATGCCGAGACCGGGCTCACGAAGTCGTACGACCTGCTGTTCAAGGGTGTGGAGATCACGACCGGCGCACAGCGCGAGCACCGCGTCGACGTGCTCGTCGAGCAGGCGATCCAGAAGGGCCTCGAGCCCGAACACCTCGACTTCTACCTCGACTTCTTCCGCTACGGCGCGCCGCCGCACGGCGGCTTCGGCATGGGCCTCGCGCGCGTGCTCATGCTGCTGCTCGGGCAGGAGTCGATCCGCGAGGTGACCTACCTCTTCCGCGGGCCGACGCGCCTGGCCCCCTGAGCGACGGGTCTTCCGCCGCGCAGGTCGAGCCGCTAGCGTGAGCGTGGCGCCGCGATGACGCGGCGGTCCCGACGAAGAGGAGCGTTCATGGCTGGGAAGTTCGAGCTCTGGGTCGACAAGGGCGGTGACTGGCGCTTCAACCTGAAGGCGTCGAACGGTCAGGTGATCGCGACCAGCCAGGGCTACTCGTCCAAGGCGAGCGCGGTCAACGGCATCGAGTCGGTGAAGAAGAACGCGCCCGGCGCGGAAACCGTCGAGATCGAGAAGTAGGGCCGCTCACACCTCGAAGTCGACGGCCACCCGGTCGGAGACGACCGAGCGCACGTAGGCGACGACCGCCTGGTGGTCGGGATGCTCCAGATACGCGTCGAGCGCGGCGCGGTCTGCGAAGTCGGCGACGAGCGCGACATCCCAATTGCCGCCGCCGACCACGTCGGGACCGACCCGGATGTCGTCGATCGCAGGGATCACGGCGCCCAGCGCCGTCAGGTCGTCGCAGATGCGTCGCGCCTGCTCGCGCCGTAGCGACTCGTCGTCGGTCGCGAGCCGCCACGCGACCACGTGCCGCAGCGTCATACGTCCACCGCCACGGCGTCTCGCAGCGCGGCGAGAAGCCGCTCGGGCGAGACGCGCCAGTGCGCATGCAGCGCCCCGTCGACCAGCACGACGGGGATCTTCTCCCACCACAGCTCGGAGAGTGCCGGGTCGTCGACGATCGACGCCTCGACCAGTTCGATGCGCTGCGCGGCGTCCTCGGGCAGGTCGGCGAGCACGCGGTCGACGACCTCGCGCGCGACGTCGCACAGGTGGCAGCCGGGCTTGCCGATCAGGGTGAGCGTCGTCACGTCAGCGCTCGACCGGGTACCCCGACGCGATCCACTCGTTCGTCCCGCCGTCGACGTTCGTGGCGTCGTAGCCGCGCGCCTCCAGAGCCTGGACGACCCTGGCCGAGCGACCGCCGGCAGCGCAGATCACGTCGAAGGCGCCGTCGGGCAGTTCGTCCAGCCGCTCGCCGATGCCCGACATCGGCAGGTTGACCGCCCCGGGCACGTGGCCTGCGACGAACTCGTCGACCTCCCGCACGTCGATGAGCGGCACCGCGTCCCGTTCGCGCAACTGCTGCACGGTGATCGTCTTCACCCGGACTCCTCTCGCGCGGCCTGCTCGGCGCCGGTGCCGCCTACTTCTTGTTGCGGCGCTGGTGGCGAGTCTTGCGAAGCAGCTTGCGGTGCTTCTTCTTCGCCATGCGCTTGCGGCGCTTCTTGATGACAGAACCCACGGAAAGAACCTCACTGAGTCGGAGTCTGGGCGCAACGCTGCTGC
>JASGDZ010000131.1:0-6376 GCA_047606835.1 Microbacterium sp.
CCCCGAGGCATCCGTGCACGAATAGGTCGTGGCGTAGTCGCTCAGACTGCCGCTTGCCGCGGTCTCGGAAAGCGTGTAGGTCAGGTCGCTCGTGGCCACCACAGGTCCGGCGAACTCACCCGAGTCGCCCTGGAGCCCGGTATCGGTGCCGGTGGTCGTGCCGGTGACGGTGGTGATGTCGGTGGCGGCGATCGAGGTCGTGAACTGATCAGTGGAGGCGTACCGACTCGACACGTTCTTCTTCACGGTGAGCGTGTTCGGGTTCTGGCAGGTGGCCAGGTCGGAGACGGTGCCGCTGAGCCCTGTGCCCAGCGAGATGCTGTGGCGCGAGACCTGCGCACCGGTGGTGGCGTTGATGCCGATGATGGCGGAGCTCGTGGCGACGTACAGCAGGCCGCTGCGCGCAAAGGCGATACCGCTCGTCTGCAGGCTCGGGGTGCTGGCGATCGACGTGACCAGCGTCGTCGCACTGAGGATGGTGGTCGAGCTGCCGGTGCTCGGCACATTGCCCACCACCTTCAGATACGCCCCCATCACGATGTACATGTTGCCGTCCTGGTCGAACGTGAGGTCCCCGGTGCCCGGATACGTCCCCGCGTTCGCGATGCGGCCGATGATCGCCGATGTGCTCGTCGACGGGTCGAACGCGTACAGGTCCTGATAGCTGCTGGTTCCGATCGTGTAGTAGTAGTAGCCGTTGACCGGGTTGACGGCGCCGCGGGCGACCGCGGCTCGGTTCGCGGTGTTGACCGGGCTCGTCAAGGCCGTGTAGGTCGTCGCCGCAGTGCTGGTGTTGTACGTCACGACGTAGAACGAGCTGGTGCCGCTCGCCGTCGTCGCCACGGTGCCACCGATCGCGTAGAGGTACGAGCCGTCGCTGCTGATGCCCAACGCGTTGAGGCTGTCGCTGGTGCTGCTCGGTTTGATCGTGGCGAGGTAGCTGCCCGAACCGCTCGAGCCCGTCACCAGAGCGAGATTCCCGTTGTAATTCTCAGCGGTCGTGACCGCGTAGACGTCGGCCTCGCCTGCGCCGGTGCCGCACTCGATCGTGATCGCCGCCGCCGCCGGCTCGGCCGTCACGACACCGGCGACGACGCCGGTGACGACGAGCGCGAGAGTGGTCAGCGAGGCGGCGAAGCGCGAGAAGAGCGAACCGCCGTGCGCTGTCTCCTGGTCTTGTCGCGTTGCCGCACGCACCATGGCATGTCTCACTCTCACCGTAGAATTCCACCACACGGTGGCCGGGCGAGCCGCAGCGCGTCGAGCCGGTGCGGCTCACTCCCGGCCTGCCTAGACTCGGGCAAGTGGCGATCCTCATCGACGATCCGCGCTGGCCGGCGCATGGGCGCTTGTGGGCGCACCTCGTCAGCGACGCCGACCTGGGTGAGCTGCACGCGTTCGCAGCGGCCAACGACATCCCCCGTCGCGGGTTCGATCGAGATCACTACGACGTGCCGGAGGAGGCGTTCGCCCGGCTCGTGGCCGCCGGGGCCGAGCATGTCGACGGCCACACCCTCGTGCGGCGGCTCATCGCTTCGGGGCTTCGAGTGCGCGCCCGCGATCGCTGATCAGTCGCCGTCGGGGTGCACGACCGGCGTGCCGGTGAGCGCAGCCGTCGTCACCCGCCGTCGCGACCGGCCCTGACCGGGGGCCTTCGGCTCCGGGAGCGCATTGAGCACCGAGTCGAGCAGGAGCTCCTTCTCCGACCTTGCGCGAGGCGGCTCCTGACGCGGCTTGCGCTTCTTGCGCTCCGGCGCGGGCGCCTCGACGGCGACGACGGGCGCCACGGGCTCGAGGGCGGCCTCCGCGACGGGAGCCGTCCCGGGGGCCTCCTCCTCGTGATGAAGGTGGAGCGTCGACGCGGCGATCTGAGCCAGCGCGGACTTCACCCCCTCGGTGATGACGTGCGTGCCGCCCGCCGGCGCGGTCGGCGCGCTCGACCGAGGACGGCGGCCACCACTGGGGGCGGGCGCGCGATGCTTCACGACGGGGTCGTGATGCACGAGGATGCCGCGCCCCGCACACACCTCGCACGGCTCGCTGAAGGTCTCCAAGAGCCCGAGGCCGAGCTTCTTGCGCGTCATCTGGACGAGGCCGAGCGAGGTCACCTCGGCGACCTGGTGCTTCGTGCGGTCGCGGCTCAGGCACTCGATCAGTCGGCGCAGCACGAGGTCGCGGTTGGACTCGAGCACCATGTCGATGAAGTCGACGACGATGATGCCGCCGATGTCGCGCAGTCGCAGCTGGCGCACGATCTCCTCGGCCGCCTCGAGATTGTTCTTCGTGACGGTCTCCTCGAGATTGCCGCCCGAGCCGACGAACTTCCCCGTGTTGACGTCCACGACCGTCATCGCCTCCGTCCGGTCGATGACGAGAGAGCCGCCCGACGGCAGCCAGACCTTGCGGTCGAGGGCCTTCTCGATCTGCTCCGTGATGCGGAACTCGTCGAACGGGTCGGTGTCGCCCTCGTGCCGCTGGATGCGGTCCAGCAGATCCGGCGCGACGCTCTCCAGGTACTTCGTGATCGTGTGGTGGGCCTCCTCGCCCTGGATGAGCATCTTCGAGAAGTCCTCGTTGAAGACGTCGCGCACGATCTTCACCAGCAGGTCGGGCTCCGAGTGCAGCAGCGCCGGAGCCTGCTGGGTCTCCAGCTGACGGGCGATGTACTCCCACTGCGCCGTCAGCCGGCTCACGTCGCGGGTGAGCTGGTCCTCGGTGGCGCCCTCCGCGGCCGTGCGCACGATGACGCCCGACGACTCCGGGAGCACCTCCTTGAGGATCCGCTTGAGCCGCGCCCGCTCGGTGTCGGGGAGCTTGCGCGAGATGCCGTTCATGGCCCCCGCCGGAACATAGACCAGGTAACGGCCGGGCAGCGAGATCTGGCTCGTCAGGCGCGCGCCCTTGTGGCCCACCGGATCCTTCGTGACCTGCACGAGCACCCGGTCGCCGCTCTTCAGCGCGAGCTCGATGCGGCGAGGCTGGTTCCCGGTCTCGACCGCATCCCAGTCCACCTCGCCCGAGTACAGCACGGCGTTGCGCCCGCGGCCGATGTCGACGAACGCCGCCTCCATGCTGGGCAGCACGTTCTGGACGCGGCCGAGATAGACGTTCCCGATGAGCGAGGAGTCCTGGCTGCGCGCGACGTAGTGCTCCACGAGCACGTCGTCCTCGAGCACCGCGATCTGGATGCGACCGTTCTTGGAGCGCACGACCATGACGCGGTCCACGGCCTCGCGGCGGGCGAGGAACTCCGCCTCGGTCACGACCGGGCGGCGGCGGCCGGCTTCACGGCCGTCCCGTCGACGCTGCTTCTTGGCCTCCAGGCGCGTCGATCCCTTGATGCGCTGCGGCTCGGTGATGAACTCGACCGCACGCTGACGGTGCCGCTCGCGGTCCTGGCCGCCGGCGGGAGACTCGGATGCCGCGGTGCGCGGCTCTCCCCCGCCGCCACGCCGGCGGTTGCGCCGACGCGCCGACGCGCCCTCACCGGGCGGCTCCTCGTCGGGAACGGCCGGCAGCGGCGCGATCTCCGGGGCGTAGAAGTGCAACTGGGTCGACACCTGCGACACGAAGACCTCGGGCAGCAGGCCCAGACCCACCGCGGTCACGGGCGCGGCCGCGGCACCCGGCTCCGGCGCGGCTTCGACCTCCGGCTCCGGTGCGGCTTCGTCAGGCCCGGCATCCGGGTCGACCGCGGGCTCGCTCTCGGCCGCGGGCTCGCCCTCGGCCGACTCGCCCGTCCACGCCACGTCGGATGAATCCGCGGCGACCGCACCCTCCGATGCCTCCGCCGCGTGGTGGTTCAACTCGACGGCGTCGGGCTCGGTGTCGGGGTGCTGGTCTTCGTTGTCATATGTGTCATCAGCCATCTCTGGCGCACTCCCTGCGGGAGACACCGCGTGTCCCCCGATGTCAATCGTGCGGCCCGCCCCGCGCCTTCGGCACGGGGGCTTCGCCGCGAACTCACTCGGTCTGCAGCCGGCGCTGGGCTCGTGCTGCGAAGGGCGTTCGTCGCCCGAAGTCTGCTGGCGATGCGGCGCACGGCGCGGCCGTCCGCTGCATCGCCATCCATTATCGCACGACGGCGCACCCTCCACGCGGCGCGCCTCGCCGAGCGTCCTCCCCGTCGGCGACGGGCGATCCGTCCAGCCGCGCCTGCCATAATCCCATCCATGCCCGAAAGCCGTTCGCTCACCCGCACCCGCCCCGCCGCCTTGGCCGTGTGGCTCGTGCTCGCGGGGGTGATCGGGTGGTGGGCGGCATTCCAGCTCACACTGGAGAAGTTCCACCAGCTCGCTGATCCCGACAGCGGCGCGTCGTGCGACTTCAGTGTGCTCGTGCAGTGCTCGAAGAACCTGGACTCGTGGCAGGGCAGCGTCTTCGGCTTCCCGAACCCGATCCTGGGGCTCACCGGCTGGGTCGCACCCGTCGTCGTGGGCGTCGCGATCCTGGCGGGCGCCCGGTTCGCCCGCTGGTTCTGGTGGCTGTTCGAGCTCGGCATGCTGTTCGCGTTCGGTTTCGTGTGCTGGCTCATCTCCCAGAGCATCTTCGTCCTCGGCACGCTGTGCCCGTGGTGCATGGCGACCTGGGCGGTGACGATCCCGTCGTTCTATGCGGTCACGCTGCACCTGCTGCGCGCCGGCATCCTGCCCTCGCCGGCGTTCGTCCGGAAGGGCGCCGGCCGTCTGATGCCCTGGGTGCCGCTGCTGACGATCGTCAGCTACGCCGTCGTCATCGCGATGGCGCAGGCGCGCCTGGACGCCCTCACGAACATCTTCGGCGGCCTGTTCCGCTGACACCCCGAGCTGCTCGACACGTTTCCGTCACGACACGCCGCGCGACTCGGCATGTTGCGACGGATTCATCGCGTCACGAGCGGGCGCGGGCGTCAGGCGAACCAGATGTCGAGCTCGCGAGCGGCGGATTCGGGGCTGTCTGAGCCGTGCACGAGGTTCTGCTGCACCTTCACGCCCCAGTCGCGTCCGAGGTCGCCGCGGATCGTGCCGGGCGCCGCAGTGGTCGGGTCAGTCGTCCCTGCGAGCGCGCGGAAGCCCTCGATCACGCGGTTGCCCGCCAGGCGGATCGCGACCGACGGCCCCGACATCATGAACTCCAGCAGCGGCTCGTAGAACGGCTTGCCCTCGTGCTCGGCGTAGTGCAGCTCCAACCGCCCACGGTCGGGCTTGACGAGCTTGAGGTCGACGAGCTCGTACCCTTTCGCCTCGATGCGGGCGAGGATCGCACCGGTCAGCCCGCGCGCGACGCCGTCGGGCTTGACGAGGACGAGGGTCTGTTCCGTGGGCATGTCAGTCTCCGTTCGAGGCGTCGGGTTCGGCGGCCGCGGCGAGGCGTGCGTTGCGCGCGTCGAGCTGGGCCCCCTTGATGGTCGCATAGGCCCACAGCCCGCCGAAAATCAGGAAGACGAACAGGATGGCCGGAACCAGCAGCGCGCCGAGCCCCAGCACGAGCTGCAGCACCCAGCCCACCACGAACGCCCAGCGGTGACGCAGCAGGCCGGACGTGAGCACCATCAGCACGCCGAGCACGGCGCCGCCGACGATCCCCCACCACGACGGCACGGATGCCGGCAGCACGCCGAGCCCGAAGACCACGAGCCCCGCGAGGAACACGACGACCGACTCGAAGCCGAGCACGATCGAGCCGAGCGACTCCGCGGCGCCACGGCGCCGCCGGGGGCGGGGTCCGGATGCCTCGGGCACCGGCTGCGCCGCGGCATCCGTCATCACTTCCACCCCTCGTCGACCGCCAGCGCGATCGCCTCGCCGGCGAGGACGACCGACCCCGCGACCACGACGGCGCGCCGCGGCGACTCGCCCGCCCACTCGCGCGCCGCGGTGAGCGCGTCGAAGAGGTCGGCGTGCGCCGTGGTCTCGAGCCCCGCGGCACGCGTGCGGCGCGCCAGCTCGCCGGTCGACGCCGCGCGCTCGGAGTGAAGCGGCGTCGCGAACACCCGCGCCACCGCGGGTGCGAGCGCGGCGACGATGCCTTCCACGTCCTTGTCGGCGAAGGCGCCGAACACGAGCCCCCACTCGTCGAAGTCGAAGACCTCGTCGAGGGCGACCGCGAGAGAGCGCGCGCCGTGCGGATTGTGCGCGGCATCCACGATCGTCGTCGGCTCGACGCCGATGAGCTGCAGGCGTCCCGGCGAGGTCGCCTGACCCAGCCCCTCCGCGACGACGTCGCGCCCGATCGGCTGCGCGCCGCCCCCGATGAGCGACTCGACGGCGGCGAGGGCGAGCGCCGCGTTGGCGCCCTGATGCCCGCCGTACAGCGGGAGGTAGACCTCGTCGTACGTGCCCGCGAGACCGCGCACCGAGATCAGCTGGCCGCCCACGGCGAGCCGGTCGCCGGCGAG
>JASGDZ010000132.1:0-8738 GCA_047606835.1 Microbacterium sp.
ACGAGCGGAGCACGAGCGAAGGACGGATGCCGAATGGACGACCTTGACGTCGTGGTCGTGGGCGTGGGCTCGATGGGGTCGATGGCGCTGTGGCACCTGGCGCGCGCCGGTCGGTCGGTGCTCGGGATCGAGCAGTTCGGCCGCGTGCACGCCGAGGGCGCGTATCCCGGCGAGTCGCGGCTGTTCCGCGTCGCCGCGAAGGAGGGTGCGCTCTACACCCCGGCCCTCCTGCGCGCGCGGGAGCTGTGGCTCGAGCTCGGTGCCGCAGCGGGCCGCGAGCTGCTGGTGCCGACCGGGGTGCTGCACATCGCCCCCGGCGACCACGAGGACCTCACCGCGACGATGCAGTCGATCCGCGAGCACGACCTGCCGCACGAGGTGCTGGACGCCCGCGCGCTGCGCGCGCGCTACCCGCAGTTCCACGTCGAGGACGACGACCTCGGCGTGCTCGACACGCTGGCAGGGGCCCTGCGCCCCGAGACCGCGGTCCTCGCCGCGCAGGAGCAGGCGCTCCGGCACGGCGCCCGCATCCTCTCCGACGTGGAGGTGCTCGCCGTCGAGCCCTCCGGCTCCGGCGTCGTCGTGCGCACCGCCAGCGGCGAGATCCGTGCCCGGCGGGCCGTCGTCGCCGCCGGCCCGTGGACGAGCCGGCTCGTGCCCGCCCTCCGCGACGTGCTCACCGTCGCGAGCTTCACGCTGACGTGGCTCATGCCGCGGCATCCCGAGCTGTTCACCCCCGATCGCTTCCCCGGCTTCATGCGCGACCTCGACGGCGAGCACGCCTTCGGCGCGCCGAGCCTGGACGGCTTCAGCATCAAGATGAGCCCGCATCTGATCCTTCCGGACGTCGACGACGTCTCCGAGCGCACCACCGCGCTCACCGCCGACCAGCTGCGCTGGCTGGGCGAGCAGGCGGTGCGGATGATCCCCGACCTCGTGCCGCAGCCGGTGCGCTGGTCGATCCACCCCGACTCGATCACCGCCGACAGGGCGCCGGTGATCGACACGATCGACGACGGCCGCATCGTCGTCGCGGCCGGCATGAGCGGCAACGGCTTCAAGTTCGCCCCGCTGTACGGGCTCGCCCTCGCCGAGCTCGCGACCGGCGGCACGAGCCCGTGGCGCCACGAGCGGTTCACGATCGCGTCGCACGCGGCCGGCTGAACGGGCGCCGCGCTACCGCACGCGGGGGGCCGACGGGCACGCGCAGCCACGATCCGCGCGCGGCCTGGGGCTCCTGATCACGGGTCCGCTTCGATCTCGTGCTGTCCCGACGACCGCATATACGATGAGTCCACGCCCGACAGAACGAGGTACCCGTGTCGACGACGACTGACCGCGAAGTGGTCACGACGTGCATCGCCCGGAACATCAGCGAGTTCCGCACCGCCGTGAACGACTCGTTCGTGCCGCTGCAGATCACGAGCGCCCACGCCGACCGCTTCCGCGGCCTCCTGCGCACGGCGCGCGTCGACGACGTGCACGTCACCGACGTCCGGGCGACCGACCATCTCGTCGAGCGCACGCCCGAGCTGATCGCGCGGGGCGAGAAGGCGTTCTTCAAGCTGAGCGTCATGCTGGCCGGCACCGGGCTTCTCATCCAGGACGACCGCGAGGCGGTGCTCTCGGCCGGCGACCTCGCCGTCTACGACACCAGTCGGCCGTACTCCCTCGTCTTCGACGACGACTTCCGCACGATGGTCGTCATGTTCCCCCGCCACCTCATCACGCTGCCGCCCGAGCTGATCGGGCAGCTCACCGCCGTGCGCGTCCCCGGTCACGAGGGCCTCGGCGCCGTCGTCGCGCCCTTCCTCACGCAGCTCGCCGCGAACCTCGATCGGCTGCGCGGCACCACGGGCACCCGGCTCACGCACAGCGCGCTCGACCTCGTCACGACCGTCTTCACGCACGAGCTCGGACTCGACCACGCGGCCGCCGACCCGCACCGCGCGCTCATGCAGCGCATCCACGGCTACATCGACCGCAATCTCGCCTCCACCGACCTGGGTCCCACGTCGATCGCCGCGGCGCACTTCATCTCGACGCGCCACCTGCACGGCCTCTTCCAGGAGCAGGGCACGACCGTCTCGACGTGGATCCGCACGCGCCGTCTCGAGCAGTGCCGCCGCGACCTCGTCGATCCCGTGCTCGCCGACCGGCCGGTGGCGGCGATCGCGGCACGATGGGGCTTCGTGGATGCCGCGCACTTCAGCCGCGCGTTCAAGACCGCGTTCGACGTGTCGCCGAGCGAGTACCGCGCGATGCACTGAGTCGCCCGCCGACGCGGCCTTGCCACCGACGGAACGCCGATTGACTCATCGCGCGCGATCGCGCCGGGCGCCTTGAATCCACCCCGGCCGCGGCCGAGCATGGCCATGAGGCGCCAAAGAGGGCGCCGCCGGCCGAAGGAGTCCGATGACCGACCGCACCGCCGACCCTGCGCTGGACGAGTGGCGCACGTACGACGAGTTCGCCGCAGGCATCGACACCTATCGCCTGCCGAACACGTCGCTCGACGGCACCGCGATCGCGATCGTCCTCGACGACGGCACGCGGCTGGACCTCGCCTTCGGCGCCGACGACGTCGCGTGGAGCGCGACGGGGTCGATCCAGGCGCCGGCGGGCACCCGCGACCCGTACGACGCGGTCGCCGTGCGCGCCGACGTGCTCTTCGTGAACCTCCCGTTCACGAGCCGCGAACGGGAGGCGCTCACCCTCGTCTACTCCCCCGCCACGCGCCGCGCGGTCGCGGTGCTGTCGGAGATCGCGGCCGAGGCCGTGGAGGGCGTTCCCCAGGTGACGCAGCGGTTCTTCGCCGGGCTCGTCGAGGGCGGCGAGCCCACCGGCGACGCGCCGGGCCCGAGCCGCGACCTCATCGGCAAGCGCAACGTCTACCGCTACAGCCCCGATCACCTCTACGAGCACGTGTACCTGTCCAGCCAGCGCTACGGGTGGCAGTGCCTGCAGGGCGTGCAGCGCGGGCACGGCGACACCGACCTGTCGACGGTGTGGAAGTTCGCCGACGGGCTGTACCTGTTCTGCTTCCGCGAGTTCCGCATCGCGGTGGCGAGCGTGTGGCTGCACGACCTCGGCTACCAGCTGATGACGACCGGCGTCTTCCTCGGCCTCAACGGCGCGGGCGAGTCCGAGCACTCGCGCGCCGGCGGCCACATCTACCCGCTGGGCTCGGTGTCGTACCCGGACGCCCAGCCGGTCTGACGATGAGACGCACCGACCTGAAGAGCCCGTCGGCCGTGCGGCATGCGGCAGACGCACCCCGCCGGTCCGCGACCGGCACCGAGACGCCGCCGAAGCGGCGCGAAGAGAGGCAAGGGATCACATGAAGAGAAAGCTCATCGCGGCGGCAGCGCTCACCGCGGCCAGCGCGCTCGCGCTGTCGGGCTGCGCCGGCTCCGAGGGCGACAGCGGCGGCGACATCGTCGTCGGCTCGGTCAACACCATCAGCGGCGCGGCGACCTTCCCCGAGGCGTCGCAGGCGGCGCAGGCCGTGTTCGACGCCTTCAACGAGCAGGGCGGCCTCGACGGCCGCAAGATCGTCTACAAGGCGCTCGACGACAAGGGCGACCCGGCCACCGCGACCGCCGCGGCGCGCGAGATCGTCGCCAGCGACGGGGCCGTCGCGATGATCGGCTCGGCGAGCCTCATCGAGTGCGAGCTGAACGCGGCGTACTACGAGCAGGAGGAGATCCTCTCCATCCCCGGCATCGGCGTCGACCCGGGATGCTTCGACAGCGCGAACATCTCGCCGGCCAACGTCGGCCCGTTCAACGACATGACGCTGACGCTGCTGTACGGCTCGGAGGAGCTGGGGCTCGACAACATCTGCGTCCTGCTCGAGATCGCCGGCTCCACGCGCCCCGCCTACCAGGCGGCCATCGACCGCTGGACCGAGATCACCGGCAAGACGCCGCTGTACATCGACGACACCGTGCCGTACGGCGCGTCCGACTACACGCCGTACATCGTCAAGGCCAAGCAGCAGGGCTGCGAGGCGCTCGCGATCAACCCGGTGGAGCCCGACGCCATCGGCCAGGTCAAGGCCGCCAACGCGCAGGGCTGGGACGACGTCACGTGGCTCTACCTGACGAGCGTGTACAGCGAGAACTTCGCGGAGGCGATCGACGACGCGGGGGCGGGCATCTACGTGCCCGCGGAGTTCTACCCGTTCACCGAGGACAACGAGATCAACGCGCAATGGCGTGCCCTCATGACGGAGAACGACATCCCGCTGACCTCGTTCAGCCAGGGCGGGTTCCTCGCCGCGACCTACTTCATCGAGGCGCTGAAGTCGGTCGACGGCGACATCACGCGCGAGTCGGTCAGCGCGGCGATCAAGGGCCTGGACGCGGTGGAGAACCCGATGATCGGCGACCCGTTCACGTTCGGCACCGTGCCGACCTCGGGCTGGCCGATCGTGCTGAAGTCCGGCACGCACGCATGGGAGAAGATCGCGGACGACTGGTTCCGCATCCCGACGAGCTGACGACGGATGCGGCGGCCCGCCCGACGACGACGGGTCGCCGCCTCCGCCACCGGCTCCCCCGGAAGGAGTGAGATGTTCGAAGGCGCCCTCGCAGGGCTCGCCGCAGGAGGCCTGTACGCCGTGCTCGGCGTGTGCCTGACCCTCATGGCCCGGCTCGTCCGGGTCGTCAACTTCGCGCAGGCGGCGACCGGCATGTTCGGCGGCTTCTGCGCGGTGTGGCTCGTCACCAAGGCCGGGCTCCCGGTCTGGGCGGGCGCGATCGTGGGCGTGCTGATCGGCGGCCTCCTCGCCGCCGCGATCGGCTGGATCGCCGCGACGTGGCTGTCGGAGGCGTCCACCACGACCCGCTCGGCGATGACCGTCGGGCCCCTGCTCCTGCTGATCTCGCTGTCGTTCATCCTGTTCGGCAACAAACCGCAGCCCTTCGCGCCGATCATCGCCGGACCGGCGTTCTCGATCGGCTCGGTCGTGGTCAGTCAGCTCACGATCGCCACCGTGACGATGGCCGTCGTCGTCGCGGTCGGCGCCCAGCTCGTGCTGACGCACACGCGCGTCGGCACGCAGCTGCGGGCGCTGTCGGAACGGCCCACCACCGCCGAGCTCCTCGGCATCCGCTCGCGCCCGCTGTCGATCGCGGTGTGGTTCGCGACGGGCCTCATCAGCGCGATCGTGATCATCCTGGTCGCGCCGTCGCAGTCCAACGACGCGACGAGCCTGTCGATGCTCATCGTCCCCGCCGCCGCGGCGGCCCTGCTCGGCGGCTTCCGTCGGCTCGACCTCGCGGTGATCGGGGGCCTCGTGCTGGGGATGCTGTCGGGTCTCGTCGCCCAGATCGACCAGGTCGCGCTGGTGCGCAACTTCCTGCCGTTCCTGTTCATCGTCGTGCTGCTTTTGTGGACCCAGCGCAAGGAGGTGTGGGATGCCGCTCGCTGACCGTCCCTGGCTGCGCACCGTGTGGCCGATCGCCGTCGCCGTCGTCGGCGTCGTCGTCGGCTACCTCCTCAGCGTCGGCCTGAACAGCTACTTCGTGCTGCTCGCGGTGAGCGCCGTCACCGCGTCGATCGCGATCCTCGGCCTCGGCGTCGTCACCGGGTCGGCGGGCATGATCGCCCTGTGCCAGCTCACGTTCGCGGCGATCGGCGCGTGGATCGTCGCGGGGCTCAGCTACATCCAGGCGCCAGGAGGCTTCATCGTGTGGCTCGTCGCGGGCGGGCTCGGCGCCGGGCTCGCCGGCGTCCTCGTGGGGCTTCCCGCCCTGCGCCTGCGCGGCGTCAACCTCGCCGTCGTCACCCTGGGGTTCGCGGCCGCCGCCGACGTGACGCTCGTGCAGATCCAGTTCCCCGGGTCGGCCGACGGCACCGCGATCGAGCGGCCCGCGATGTTCCAGAACGACCGCTCGTACTTCCTCTTCACGGTCATCGTGCTGGCCGTGTGCGCGCTCGCCGTCTTCTACCTGCAGCGCGGCCGGTGGGGCGCGAGCTGGAAGTCGGTCGCGTTCTCGGAGCGCGGCACGGCCTCCGCGGGGCAGAGCGTGCCCGGCGCGAAGCTCACCGCGTTCGCGGTCAGCGCGGCGCTGGGCGGCGTCTCGGGCGGGCTCATCGCCGGCCAGGTGCAGCTGCCCTTCGCGTCCAGCTTCACGCCGCTGCAGTCGCTCGCGCTCTACGTGCTGGCGATCATGTCCGGCGCCCACCTCATCGACATGGCGATCTTCGGCGGCATCCTGTGGGTGCTCGTCCCCGAGCTGCTCAAGCGGCTCGGCGTGCCGCAGGACTGGGGGTTCGTCATCTTCGGCGCCCTCGGCGTGCAGGCGCTCACGAGCGGCACGAACCTCGGGCAGGGCATCCGCAACCTCGTCTACCGCCGCGCCGACCGGCGTGCCGCCGCGCTCGCCGAGGCCGGCGGCACGGGCGCGGCGCCGCCCGACGACGCCGAGCCGAACGGCCCCGCGATCACGACGTCGACGGTGGCCGCCCTCGATCCGGCGACCGCGAGCGGCGATCCGGTGCTCGTCGTGGACGGGCTCACCGTCGAGTTCGGCGCGCTCAAGGCGCTCGACGGCGTCTCGCTGGAGGTGCCGGCCGGAACGATCATGGGCCTCATCGGCCCCAACGGCGCCGGCAAGTCGACGTTCGTCGACGCGATCAGCGGCTTCCTGCCCCAGCACGGCGGCCGCGTGCTGCTGGACGGCCACGACCTGGCGGGGCTGTCGCCCACGCGCCGGGCGCGGCGGGGCCTGCGCCGCACGTTCCAGCAGGACCGCGTGCCCCCCGCGCTGACGGTCGAGAACTACGTGCGCTTCGTGGCGCGTCGGCGCCTGGACCGCGCCGAGATCGACCGCACGCTCGCGTTCTTCGGCTGCCCGCCGGCGCGTGCGCGGCTGTCGAGCGTCGACGTCGGCACCCGGCGGCTCGTCGAGGTCGCCGCGAACGTGCTCGCCGGGCCCCGCCTGCTCATCCTCGACGAGCCCGCCGCCGGCCTGTCGCACGACGAGCACCTCGCGCTCGCGATGCGGCTGCGGGAGCTGCCGGAGCAGTTCGGGATGTCGCTGGTCATCATCGAGCACGACCTCGATCTGGTCAGGTCGGTGTGCCCGCGGCTGACGGTGCTCGACTTCGGGCGCGTGCTCGCCTCGGGCCCGCAGGCCGAGGTGCTCGCCGACCCCGCCGTGATCAGGGCCTACATGGGCGAGACGGAGCTGCTGTGATGGATGCCGCGAGCACACTGACCCTCGACGCCGTGACCGTGAGCCGCGGCGCCGGCCCGGTGATCTCCGACGTGAGCCTGACGCTGCGCCAGGGCGAGGTGCTCGCCCTGGTCGGCCCCAACGGCGCGGGCAAGACGAGCCTCATCGAGGCGATCTCGGCGGTGACGCCGCACTCCGCAGGCGCCATCCGCATCGACGACGAGCCCATCGACAAGCTGTCCCGCGTCGCGCGGGCGCGCCGCGGGATCGTGCACATCGAGCAGGGTCGCGCGGTGTTCCCGTCGCTGACGGTGCGGGAGAACCTGTCGCTCACCGCGCGCACGGAGGCCGAGGCCCGCCGGGCGCTGGAGCACTTCCCGGAGCTCGAGAAGCGGATGGACTCGCCCACCGCCCTGCTGTCGGGCGGGGAGCAGCAGATGGTCGTGCTCGCGCGCGCGTTCGCGGCGCGGCCGAGCTTCCTGCTCATCGACGAGATGTCGCTCGGGCTCGCGCCCGTCGTGTTCACGCGGCTCTTCCCGCTCGTGCGCACGCTCGCCGAGTCGGGGGTCGGGGTACTGCTCGTGGAGCAGTTCACGAACCTCGCGCTCGGCTACGCGCAGGAGGCGATCGTGGTCGCCGGCGGGCACGTCACCTACCAGGGGTCGGCGCACGAGCTCGCCGCGAAGCCCGAGCTCCTGCACCGCGCGTATCTCGGCGGCGAAGCCGCCTGAGGACGCACCCCGGTCGTTGAGCGAGGACGCGCGAAGCGCGACCGAGACGAAACGCAGCGACCGAGACGAAACGCAGCGACCGCGCCGAAACGCAGCGGCCGCGTTTCGTCCCGCTCCGCTCGCTCAACGACCGACAGCAGCGATCGCGCGCCCGCTACATGCCGGCGTGGTCGAACGCGATCGTCGGCAGGTCGACGATGTGCGCGCCGCCGTCGGCGACGAGCACGGCGCCGGTCATGTACGACGACTCCGCCGAGCCGAGGAACCGCACGATCGAGGCGATCTCGCTGGGCGCGGCGGGTCGCCGCAGCGGCACGTCCGCCGTCACCGCGGCGTACGCCGCCTCGCGGCCGTCGAGGCGCGCGTGCGAGGCGAACTCGTCCATCTCGGCATCCGCCATCGGGGTCTGCACCCACCCGGGGCACACCGCGTTGACGCGCACGCCGTGCTTTCCGTAGTCGCGCGCGAGGGTCTTGGTGAGGCCGATCAGCGCGTGCTTTCCCACGGTGTAGCCGGCCACCGACGGGCCGGCGAACAGTCCCGCGAGCGACGAGATGACGACGATCTGGCCCTTCGACTCGATGAGCGCGGGCAGCGCCTCGCGCGACATCGTGAACGCCGTGGTGAGGTTCGCCTGCAGGGATGCCGCCCAACTCGCGTCGTCGGTGTCGCCGACCGTCGAGAAGCCGTGGCCGCCGGCGTTGTTGACCAGCACGTCGATCCGGCCGAACTGCGCGAGGGCGGCCTCCACGACGTGCCGTGCGGCGGCGGCGTCCGCGGCGTCGGCCACGACGGGCGTGGCCCCCACGGCCTCGGCCAC
>JASGDZ010000133.1:0-3000 GCA_047606835.1 Microbacterium sp.
CCTCCAGCAGCGCCGTGCGCAGCTGCAGCGACGCGCGTGCGGCGCCCTGCGCCCAGGCCCGCTCGGATGCCGCCACGAGCACCGCCCGCACCGCGACGAGCGCAGCCGCGCCGCCGACGAGGGGCAGCAGCCCGGCGATAGGGGCGCCGCCGATCGCCCCCACGAGCGCGCGGGTCAGCAGCCACGCGAACCCGATCACGACGACCGTCTGCCCCAGCACGATCGCCCCGGACGCCGCGAGGTACCCCCGGGACGCGCGGGCGTACCTCACCAGGCGCGGGTCGACCGGGCCGCGGCGCGTGCGCGGCGAGGCGCCGGCATCCGTCTCGGACATGTCTCGATCCTGCACCGGGGCCGTGGGCGCCGGTCAGTGCCCGATCGCCGCGGCGCGCTCGATGTGCGCGCGAGAGACGCGCTTGCGGAACACCCAGTACGTCCAGGCCTGGTAGGCCAGCACCAGCGGCAGGAAGATGAGCGCCGCCCACGACATGATCGTGAGGGTGTAGTCGGTGCTCGACGCGTTCTCGATCGTGAGGCTGAAGGCCGGGTCGGTCGTCGAGGGCATCACGTACGGGAACAGCGCCGTCCACAGCGCCAGCACCGCGAACACGATCGTCACCGCTCCCGCGCCGAACGCCCAGCCCTCGCGCCTGCGCGCGTTCGCCGCGACCGATGCGAGCAGCGCGACGGCGGCGACGACCCCGCACGCGATCGTCAGCCACAGCAGCGGCGCGCCGCGTCCTGCCGCGATGACGACCGTCCACACCACGGTGCCGGCCGCGAAGACGACGGTCGGGACGGCGGCGCGCAGCGCCAGACGCCGGGCGTCTTCCACCAGCTGCCCGTCGGTCTTGAGCGCCACGAAGTACACGCCGTGCACGAAGAACAGCAGCAGCGTCGTGACGCCCACCCACAGCCCGTACGGGTTGAGCAGCGTCAGCAGCGACCCGGTGAAGTTCTTGTCGGCGTCGATCGGCACGCCCTGCACGATGTTGCCCACCGCGACGCCCCACAGCAGCGCCGGGACGGCCGAGCCGACGACGATCATGACGTCGAACCCCTTCTTCCACCGCAGGCCGTCGCGCTGATGGCGGTACTCGAACGAGACGCCGCGTGCGATGAGCGCGAGCAGGATGAGCAGCAGCGCGAGGTAGAAGCCGCTGAACAGCGTCGCGTACCACTCCGGGAAGGCGGCGAACAGGCACGCGCCGGCGACGATGACCCACGTCTCGTTGAGGTCCCACACGGGCCCGATCGTGTTGATGAGCTGGCGGCGGCCGATGTCGTCCTTGCCGAGGAACGGCAGCGACATCCCGACGCCGAAGTCGAACCCGTCGAGCACGAAGTAGCCGACGAAGAGCACGCCGACGATGAAGAACCAGAGGTATGCGAGATCCATGGCGGGCTCCTAGTAGACCGTCGTGGCGAGACCGTCGGCATCGGCGCGTTCGGGTACCTGCTCGGGACCCGACCGCACGGTCTTGAGGATGAGGCCGAACTCCACGATCGCCAGCGCGAGATAGATCAGGGTGAACGCGACGAGCGAGACGAGCACGTTCCATCCGGGCACGGTGGGCGAGACGCCGTCCTGCGTGAGCATGAGGCCGAACACGATCCACGGCTGCCGGCCCATCTCGGTGAAGACCCAGCCGATCAGGGCGCCGAACAGCGCCAGCGGCGCCTGCCAGACGGCGAGGCGCCACATCCACGGGGCGACCTCGCGCTTCGCGCCGCGGCGCGTGATCCACAGCCCCACGACGGCGATGGACGTGGCGAGGATGCCGAAGCCCATCATCCAGCGGAACGCCCAGTACGTGACCCACAGGATCGGCGCGAAGCTGCCGTCCACGCGGTCGGCGAACTGCGGGAACATCTCCGTCGTGTACAGCGCGTTGAGGTCGTTGATGCCCTCCACGCAGCCGTCGAGCGTATGCGTGGAGAGGAATGCGAGCAGATACGGCACTCGCAGCGACCAGATCTCGCCTGTGCCGTCGGGCGTGCCGATGGAGAAGATCGAGAACGAGGCGTTCGCGCCGCATGCCGAGTCGAACATGGCCTCGGCGGCGGCCATCTTCATCGGCTGGGTCTCGACCATGACCAGTCCCAGCTGGTCGCCCGAGACGGCGACGCCGGCGAAGGCGACGATCATCGCCCACAGGCCGAACCTCAGCGCCGGGACCATCATCTCCAGGTGCTGCTTGCGGGCGACGTGCCACGCGGCGGCGGAGATCACGACGCCCGCCGCGAACATCCCGGCGGCGAAGAGGGTGTGCGGGAACTGCGTGAGGGCGACGGGGTTGAGCAGCACCGCGACGAAGTCGTTCATCTCGGCGCGGCTGCCGTCGGCGGCCAGCTGGTAGCCGACCGGGTTCTGCATGAAGGCGTTCGCGGCGAGGATGAAGTAGGCCGACATCCACGTGCCCGCCGTGGTGATCCAGATCGTGGCCAGATGGATGCCGCGCGGCAGCCGGTCCCACCCGAAGATCCACAGGCCGATGAAGGTCGCCTCGAAGAAGAAGGCCATGAGGCCCTCGAAGGCGAGCGGAGCGCCGAACACGTCACCCACGAAGCGGCTGTACGCCGACCAGTTCATGCCGAACTGGAACTCCTGCACGATGCCGGTGACGACGCCCATCGCGAAGTTGATGAGGAAGATCTTCCCGAAGAACCGCGTGAGGCGCAGCCACTTCACGTCCCCGGTGCGGTGCCACGCGGTCTGGAAGATCGCGACGAACAGCGACATCCCGAGCGTGAGCGGCACGAAGATGAAGTGATAGAGCGTGGTCAGGCCGAACTGCCAGCGCGCGAGCAGCAACGGGTCGAGAAGATCCATGCGTCTCCTTCCGCGGGTTCGCACGCCACGGTACACACTGACGCCGCGCGCGGCGAGGCGATCGGCCGTGCAAAACCGCGACAGGATGCCGGATGGCCGACGCGACGGCTCAGCGGGAGAGGTGCACGACGCACTGCGCGGGGTCGCACGACGACATGCTCTCGACG
>JASGDZ010000134.1:0-8386 GCA_047606835.1 Microbacterium sp.
GGGCGCGGCGGGCTAGCCGGGGCACCGGGCTCGCCGGGGCGCCGGGCTCGCCGGGCCGCCGGGGCACCGATCCGACCCCGCCCCCGGGGCGTCCAGCCCGTCGGGTCGCTGAGACAGGCCGCTGCGCGACACACGCACGGATGTCTCACGCGCACCGAGCTGTCTCAGCGTCGAGCTCACCCACCGGACCACCGGCCCAGCGCCGGGGAGCCCGGCCATCGACCCACCGGGACACCGACACCGACCCCGCCCACCCGCCGAGACAGGCCGCTGTGCCACACACACGGCCCCCATCAGACCGGCTCACCGAGACAGGCCGCTGCGCGACACACGCACGGATGTCTCACGCGCAACGAGCTGTCTCGGCATCCACGGTCCCGCACGGGGGCCACACTCGGCACCCGAAGCGCGGCGAGCTCCGGCCCGGCGAGCGCGTGACGCGCGGCAACCTTCAGCCATACGCAAGGTACGCTGAGGGGATGGAGATCCTGCGCCACGTCGTCGTCTACCTGCACATCATCGGCTTCGCCGTGCTCTTCGGCGCGTGGCTCGTCGAGGCGGTGGCGCGTCGCATCCGGTTCACCCCGCTCATGACGTGGGGCATGGTGCTCTCCACCGTCACCGGACTGGCGCTCGCGGCGCCGTGGGGCATCGACTACGCGCTGAACTACGCGAAGCTCGGCGTCAAGCTGGTCGTGCTGCTGGCGATCGGCGCCCTGCTCGGCATCGGCACGGGGCGTCAGCGCAAGGGCGCCCTGCCGCCCGCCCTGTTCTGGTCGGTGGGCGTGCTCGCGCTGCTGAACGCGGGGCTCGCCGTCGTCTGGCGCTGACCAAGAGGCGGGGTCGCCGCGTCTCGGTCGGTCGCCGCGTTTCGTCTCGCCTTCGGCTCGCTCAACGACCGGGAAGCCGCACAGCCCGCTCAACGACCGGGGAACCTGACGGCCCGCTCAACGACCGCGCAACGCGCGACCCGCTCAGGGAGCGGGGGTCGCGGGCGGGTCGGCGACCGCCGCGAACTCCGCAACGACCGCCGCGGTGTAGGCCGCCGCGTCGAGATGGCTGGGCGGCACGCGTCCGTCGAGGAACGCCGTCATCCCCGCGGCCAGCGCATCGTCGTCCTGCGCGACCACGTGGATCGCGCCCGGCGGGAGCGCGTCGCCCACCGACGCGAAGGCGGTCGACACGATCGGCAGGTCGCACAGCGCGGCCTCCAGGAGCACCATCGGCTGGCCCTCGTAGCGGCTCGACATCACGAAGCAGTCGGCCGCGCCGAGGATCGGGTACGGGTTGCTGCGCGCGCCCGCGAGGAACGCGGCATCCGTCAACCCCTGCGCCTCGATCTGCGCCTGCAGGTCGTCGTGCAGCGGGCCGTAGCCGACGATGAGCAGCCGCGTCTGCGGATGCGACCGGTGCACCTGCGCGAAGGCCCGCAGCAGGCGGGCGTGGTTCTTCTCCGGCGAGAGCCGGCCGATCGTCACGAACCAGCGCGCGTCGTCTGCCGCCTCGAGCGCGCGAAGCCACGGCGGCGGCTCCTCCTCCTCGTCGAGGACGCTCGACAGCGGCAGCCGGATGCTGGCGGCCGCGCGCCGCACGTCGGGGAGGTTCCGCACGGTGTGGAAGCGGTCGGCCGGAGCGTACTCGGCGAGCTCGGCGCGATTGAGCTCGGTGAGGCTGGGCGACACCGAGACGAGCTGGTCGAAGTGACGGTAGAGGGCGAAGACGAGGCCGAGGCTGTGCCGCATCCGCGCCTTGCCGCCCACCGTGCGGTCGCGGTCGGAGGCCATCTCGTTGTGCAGCCAGATCGCGCGGCGGGGAGCGGATGCGTGCAGGATCAGGGTGCCCCAGAACGGGCTGTAGCCGCTGAAGTCGGCCGCCCAGTCGAAGTGCGCGGCACCCAGCACGCGGGCCAGCTCGTCCTCCCACAGGCGGGCGTGCCAGTCGGCCGCGCGCGGACCGAGCGGCGTGCCGCGCCAGTCGTCGCGGCGCCGGCGCAGGTGCGTGAGCTTCGACCCGTTCATGCCGCCGATGCGGAACACCTGCCGCACGTGCGCGGGAATGCGCAGCTGGTTCTCGCGGGCGGCCGGGGAGCGGAAGTGCGCCATGAGCGCGGTGACGTCGTAGCGCTCGGGATCGAGCGCGCTCAGCAGGTTCAGCGCCGAGGTGGTGATGCCGTTGGACCGCATGCCGCCCAGGTAGAACAGCAGGCGGATGCGGCCGTCGCGCCGCGCGGGGCGCACCCGGTACCCCGACTCGTGCCGCCCGAAGACGATGTCGACGACCCGCTCGGTCGCGCGCCCGTCGTCGAAGGGCACGAACCGCTCGGCCCATTCGTCGTAGCGGGGATGGCGGTCGCCCGACTCCAGCAGCGCGCGCAGCGCGGCACCGGTGGCCGCCGCGTCGGAGCCCACCGGGCCGGGCAGCTCGTCGAGGGGCATGTAGGTGCCGCGGCTCTCGCGGTATTCCGCGGCATCCGGGGTGAGGAAGGCGATCGGGCGGCCGGTGGCCAGGTAGTCGAAGAAGATCGACGAGTAGTCGGTCACGAGCGCGTCGGCGAGCCCCAGCATGACGTTCGCGGGGATCGTGTTGGGCACGAGGGTGCGTGCCAGCGCGGGCCGGTGCGCCGCGTGCGCGTGCACGATCTGGTGCGTCTTCAGCAGCACCGCGTACTCGTCGCCGAGCGCGTGCTGCAGCGCGTCGACCTGCGCCGCGAGCGCGTCGACGTCCTGGTCAGGATGGCTGAACGACGCTCCGCGCCAGGTCGGCGCGAAGAGCACGATGCGACGGTCGCCGAGCGCGAGCCCGGCGGCTCGGAGGTCACGGCGCACGACGGCGGCCTGCTCCGCGGTGAGCCGCTGCCGGTCGATGCGCGGATAGCCCTCCTCCACGATGCGGCCTTCGTAGACGTTGCGCAGCCGATACGCGTCCTCGTACATGGTCTCGGCCATGAACGGGTTCGCCGCCAGCAGGTAGTCGGCCATCAGGAAGTTGCGCAGCGTGTTGGCCGACTCGTATGCCCCGTCGGGCATATCGAGGCCCATCTGCTTGAGCGGGGTGCCGTGCCACGTGTTCAGGTACACCTGACCCGGGCGCTTGCCGAACGAGGGCGGGAACGTGGCGTTGTTGACGAGGTAGCCGCTCGTGGCGAGCGCGGCGACGTAGGCGCCGGAGTCGCGCCGCACGTGGCGCACGCGGGGGTGACCGGCGAACTCGGCCTCGAAGGCGGCGACCGCGGCGGGGTCGGCGATCGCCCACACGTGCTTCAGGTGCCCGTGGTCGGGGTGGTCGAGGAGGTGCCGGAAGATCGCCTCGGGGTTGCAGCCGACGCCGTTTCCGGCGAACGACTCGTAGAGCACCTGCTCGACCTGCACCGGCCGCGCACGCCAGAAGGCCGCGCGCTCGGCGACGACCGCGAGACCCGCGCGCCGGACGATCTTGTGCGCGCGAGCGGGCGCACGGAAGGGCAGGGGCACTCGAAAGAGTGTAGGGCGGATGCCTCCGAGGGCGCCAAAAGGCGTGGGATGCCCGCCGGCTCCGCCGTGATATCATGAATTCGATATCGGAGGCGTCGACATGGAACAGATCCTCATCCGCAATCTTCCCGCGGGCACCAAGGCCGCGCTGCGCGCGCGCGCGCAGCAGCATCGACGATCCGTCGAGGCAGAGGCGCGCGCGCTCCTCTCCGAGGCCATCGCGGCGAAGCCGCCGACGCTCGTCGACCTGCTCGGCATGGACGCGGGTGTGGAGATCGAGTTCGAGCCCGACCGCCTCGGTCTGACCGCGCGGACCCCGGAACTGTGACGTTCGTCCTCGACACGAACGTCGTCTCGGCCCTGCGCGTGCGTGGGCGCGACCCCTTGGCGACCGCCTGGGCGCAGTCCGTCCCCCTCGGCGACCAGTTCGTGACCGCCATGACCATCGCCGAGATCGAGCGAGGCGTCACCGCGAAGGAGCGCGGCGATCGGTCGCAGGGCGCGATCCTCCGCCTCTGGTTCGAGGATCACGTGCTGCCCGCGTTCGCGGGGCGGGTGCTGCCGTTCGACGTCGCGGCCGCACGGGTGCTGGCGACCTATCGAGTGCCCGAGCACACTCCGCTCGACGACGCGCTGATCGCCGCGGTCGCCCAGGCCGCGCAGATGACGATCGTCACGCGGAACACCCGGCACTTCACCCCTCTCGGCGTGCAGTGCCTCAACCCGTGGGAGCCGCCGCGAACCGAGCGATGAGGTCGCGCCCGACGGTGGTGAGCGGCACGGAGGGCGCGGGAAGGACGAGTGCGGCGGTCACCGCGTTTCGTCTCGGCGCCTGCGGCGCCTCGCTCAACGACCGGGGAAGCGCCTGCGGCGCCTACACGCCCGTGTCGTCGGGATCCCGGGGATGCACCGCGGGCGTGGCGGGCGCCGCCGCGCGGCGCGCGCCGCGCCCGCTCCACAGCCGCACCGCCGACTGCGGCACGGGGCCGGCGATGTCGACGCGCCACGACAGGTCGACGGGGCCCACGCCCGCGTCGCCGAACGGCACGACGGTGACCGGCGACCCGCGGTCGAAGTCCAGATGCGCCGCCAGCCGCTGCGGGAGCACGACGTAGCTGTGCACGCGCTCGTGGTGACGCTCCCCCACCTCGAGCTCCGCGAGCACCGTCGCGCTGAGCGGGGTCACCGGGTCGCGCCTTCCCGCCAGCGACCCCAGCAGGAAGTCGTCCCACGGCTGCTCGTCGCCACGGCGGTCGAGGGGGTCGGCCGAGCGCATCAGCACGCCCAGCGGGTTGTCCCCGACGGGGGTGACCAGCGGCCTCCCGCCGTGCAGATCGTCGCGCTGCGCGGTCTTGACCAGCTCCTCCAGCCGCGGGCCCGCCACGCGCGTGAGCACCGCCTCGTCGTCGAGCGCCGCCAGCAGCATCCGCCTCGTGTGGTTCGACGAGTGCGGCAGGTCCTCGTCGAGGGCGACGAGGCCGAACGAGCCGCCGAGCGCGCCCCGATCGAGCGCCACCTCCCGCACGAGGGACTCGAACGCCGCATGGCGCCACCCACGCACGACGAGCTGATCGGTCATGATGCCGCGCATCCGCGCGGTCGCGGCGTAGTCGTCGTCCTGCACCGTCGCGATCTGCAGGGCGAACGGCATCGCGCCGCGCGCCACCTCGTAGGACTGCCGCTGCATCCACTGCTCCGGCACGTGCCACGGGCGGTGGATGGCGCGCGACAGCAGCACGAGCCAGTCCACCGTCTGCCGGTGCAGCGAGGAGAGCCGCGTGGCCTCCTGCCGCGCGTGCCTGGACTGGGTCCCCAGCCGCGCGAGCCTGGCCCGCTCGAGGTCTATGCGGCGCTGGAACCTCGACCACCCGACGTGGTAGCGGATGAGCGCACCGAACGTGAGCACCACCACGACCCCCGTGACGACGGCGATCGCCGTCCAGAGGGCGGCCTGCCAGGGCGCCGCATCGAACGCGGGATCGCGCTGCGCCTGCGCCCCGGCGGCGAACACGCCCAGCACCGCGAGTCCGACGAGCACGACGCCGACCGACCAGCCGGTGAGCATGGCCCGATGGAAGCCGCGTCGCAGTCGCAGCAGCTCCCCGGCCGCGGGCGCCTCGACGCGCGCGATCTCGGCGGACAGCTCGGCCGACAGCCTCTCGGCCGAGCGGCGCTCCTCGGACAGGCACGTCAGCAGCCGCCACACGAACGAGCGGTCCTGCGACGCCGCCCAGCCGTTGAACTCGTCGAGCGTGTGCGAGCGCGCGGTGTGCTCCGTGTCGGCCTGACCGTGATCGCGAAGCGCCCGGTCGCGCTCCGCGCGCGCGGCGGCGAGGCGCCGGGCCTCCGGCGAGACCAGCTGATCGAACGTGACCGACGGCGTGTCGGCGGCCTCTGCGGGCGTGGATGCCGGCTCGGCGCCCTCCGCCGCGGGAGAGGCGGGATCGGCCGCAGGAGAGGCGCCCTCCGCCGCGCGAGGGGCGGGATCGGCCGCGGGAGCGGGCACGGGAGGCGGAGGCACGAGCGTCTGCAGCGCCTCGATCTCGCCGGTGAGCTGCGCGATCTCCACCTCGGCGCGCACGCGGCGCTCCGCGGCATCCGTCACCCAGTCCTCGAGCCTCTCGCGCGGATCCTCCAGCGCGAGCGCATACCAGTCGACCCGCTCGGGGAAGCCCGGCGGGACCTCGTGCGGCGGACGGGTCCACGGCTCGCCCGGCAGCGCGAGCACGTCGGACACCCGCCCGAACACCGGCACGTTCCCCTCCACCGCCGCGAAGCCGAGGTCGCTGAGGTCGGCGCTGCCGTCGAGCGAGCCGAACACGAGCTCGCGCAGCCGCGCCCACAGGCGCGGCGTCGTGCGCACGTGCGCGAGGCCCGCCGGCGCGTTCGCCTGCGCCTTCGCGGCCTTCTCGTGCTCCGCGATGCGGGCCGCCTCGACCAGCAGCATGCGGTCGCGCACGTCGAACACCTCGTCGTACTCCCGTCCGACGACCGTCGCGCCCTCGTCGGAGTACAGCGCACGGGTCAGCCGCCTCGAGGCGCGCGACGTGATCCACCGCCAGGCCCAGTACGGCATGCGCACGAGCTTCTCGCCGGAGAAGACGAAGAACCCGCCGATGCTCGCCAGGAACCCGACTCTGCGCCGCTGCGGGTCGTCGCCCGACGGCGGGGGACGGAAGGCGAGGGCCGCGTCGTCGAGCGTCATCGTGCCGCGCACCATGTCGTCGATGTAGCCGGCGACGAGGTTGTCCTGGATGAACGCCGTGCCCGCCGGCGGCGCCGACACGCTCGGGTCGACGAGCAGCGACTCGGGTCGCGCCGCCTCCTCCAGCACGCGCGCCGCGGTGCGCCGGCCGAGCGACTCGGTCAGCACCGCGTTGACGAACACCCGCGAGAGCCACACGCTCTGGTGCGCCGACTCCTCGCGCCGGAACAGCTCGAAGCTGCTCGTGCCGACGCCGTTCCACAGCCCCGCGACGCTGGCCAGGTGCATGAGCGTGAAGCCGACGAAGCGGTCGTTCTCGCGCACGAACGCGTCGCCCGACCAGGGGCTGGAGCGGTCCTCGGGCGATGCGACCACCACCGCGCCGTACTCCCCCGACGCCCAGTCGACCCGCTGCTGCAGCTCGAACTCGGTGGGGGCGCAGATGAGCGTCGCGTGCCTGAGCTCGGTGGGCTGCTCGAGGATCGTCGCGGTGGGACTCGGCATCGGCATGGACTTGCGCACATAGTCGCGCACGCGCTCCGCGATGGCGTCCTGCTCCGCATCGAGCTCGCGCGAGGCCGCCGCCGAGCGCAGCTTCACCAGCCGCACCACGCGCAGCGCCTCACGGGCGAGCGCCTCGAACAGGTCGACCCGGATGCGCGCGATCTCCAGGTCGTGGCCGACGCCCAGCACGCACGCCTCGATCCGCGGCGGCCCGGTCGGCACCTCCTGCACGCTCTCCGGCAGCACCCAGAGCGCGTGCGCGAGCAGCCCCATCTTGGTCCACTCGCCGGCCAGTGCCAGCAGCGCCTCGCCCTGCTCGCCGCTGGGCAGCAGGATGATGCTCGCCTTGGCCCTGGGCCAGAACCGCTCCGCCATGTCCCTCTCCCCGCTAGACGCCGGTGTCGTCCGACCGGGTGGCCATGACGGCCGACGTCAGCCCGCGCAGCGCCCCCACGATCTGCTCGCGCAGCTCCCAGCTGACCGGGTAGTCGTAGACCGACACGTGGTCGTCCTGCGCGACGATCTGCTCCTCGAACTGAGCCAGCTGGCTCGTGAGGTACGCGCGCAGCGCCTGCTGGCGCTGCGCGAGGTCGCCCGTCGCCGGTCCCGCGCGCAGCGGGTCGGGAGCGGGCGCGCCCTTGGTCACCTCGCCGCGCTGCAGCCACTGCGTGAGCGGCTCGGAGGGGCCGCCCTGCTCGCCGCCGAGCGCCGCGAGCGCACGATACGCGGTGAGCGGATCGAGGGTCCCGCTCACGTTGCACAGCGCGAGGGCGATCGTGAGCGACTGCATCACGACGCCAGGGAAGTCGTGCGGCAGCGCGTTGCGCGCGTTGAGCAGCGGATGCGGGAACTCGACCCACTGGCGGGAGGCGGCATCCCACACCGTCAGCCGGGGGCCGCGCTCGCCGTGATGCGGGTCGACGCCGAGCCGGCTCAGCGCCTTCGCGACGTACCATCCGCGGATCATCGACGCGATCACCTTCGGGTCGGCGGGGATGGCCTCGCCGAGCAGCCGCGCCCGCTTGAACTTCCAGAACGCCTCGCGGCTGTCCTGCGTGTTCGACTGGGCCAGCCAGCCACGCGCGATCGGCTCCATGACGGAGTCCATCACGATCGGCTGGTACGGGAAGCCCGACATCGCGAACACCTCGATGCCGTCGACCTTCGCATCCTGGAACCATCCGTCGGAGACGGCGTCGTCCCAGAA
>JASGDZ010000135.1:0-2985 GCA_047606835.1 Microbacterium sp.
ATCCGCCCCCGCGCGCGCCGCGAGCCCGCTGCCGCTGCTCGTCGCCGGCGGCGCGCTCGGCGTCAGCGTCGTCCTCGCGCTCCTCGTCGCGCTCACCCCGGCGAGCGTGCCGATCGCGTTCCTCGGCGTGCCGCTGCCGCTTGTGACCGCGGGCTGGTGGTGGGTGAGCCTCCTCGGCTATCTGCTCACCCCCGTCGTCGTGCTCGGCTGCTACGGGTGGGATGCCGTCGGCCAGCGCAACGGGCTGCGCGCCGATCGCAACTTCGTGCTCCGCCCGTCGTGGTCGCGCGCCCTGCAGTGGCTGACGGGCATCTCGATCGCGGTCGGCGCATGGCACGTGCTGAACCTCAGCGTGCCCCTGGCCGAGGCGTGGGGACTGTCGTGAGGCGGATGCCGGCGGTCGTCGCCGCTGTGCTCGCGGTCGGCCTCGCGATCGGCGCGGCGCCCGCCGCGTCCGCGGCCACCGCCGCAGACCGGGTGTCGACCGCGGCCGTCGCCGCAGCGACCGACGGGGAGCTCTCCGACACCGGACAGCAGGCCGTCGCCGACCTGCGCACGTGTCTCGCCTCGCACGACGTGCTCAACGTCTACTACCTCGTCGACAACTCCCTCTCGCTCAACACCGGGTCGGAGGCGTCGGATCCCGACACGATGCGGGCGTCGATCCTCGCCAACAGCCTCGATCAGCTGGGAAGCCTGGAGGGCACCGAGGTGAACTGGGCCGCGGGCTTCTTCAGCTCCGGCTTCGGCCCGACCCGGTCGTGGACCCGGCTCACCGACGACAGCGGGGAAGAGCTCGAGGACTGGATCCAGAGCAACCCGCCCAACGGCGACACCGACTGGCCCGCCGGGCTCGCCGGCGCGCAGCGCGCGCTCGCGGCGCAGCAGCAGGACGCCGCGGGCTGCCAGCTCCTCATCTGGCTCACCGACGGTCAGCTCGACATCTCGCCCGACGGCAAGGACCAGGCCGATCTCGACGCGCTGAACGACCTGTGCGGAGGCGTGCTCGACGAGAACGGCGCGACGCCGTCGGGCTACGGCGTGTTCAACGCGTTCCGGCAGTCCGGCGTCGTCGTGATCGGGGCGCTGCTGGCCGCCACCTCGACCGCGAAGACGGTCGGGCAGGTGATGCAGCCCCTCGTGGAGGGCAGCGTCGACGGCGCCGAGCCGTTGTGCGGCGAGCAGCCGATGCCCGAAGGGTACGTGCACGGCGCGTTCGTGGAGGCGTCGAGCCCCGGTGCGCTGTCTCAGGTGTTCCTGCAGCTGGGGGCGCAGCTCGGCGGCGGCTACCCGCATCCGTTCGAGGCCGACGGGTCGTTCTGGATCGCCCCCGGCGTCGCGCGCTTTCGCATCGTCCTCAGCGGCGACTGGACGCTCGTGCCGCCGGAGGGCTCGGGCATGCAGTCCGCGTCGGCGGACGACGAGCAGGACTGGGCCGAGGTGTCCTCGCCCGAGGGGGCGACGGTCATCGACGTCGCCACCACGGCGGCCGAGACCTATGGGCAGTGGCGGCTCGAGGCGGATGCCGCGACCTCGCTGTTCCTGTTCAGCGACCTCACGATCTCGTTCGAGGAGTCGAACGAGATCGCCCCCACCGCCGACGGCGGCACCGAGACGACGCTCTACGCGCAGGTGACGGCGATCGGCGGCGGAGACGTCGGGCTCGGCGACTTCGAGCCGACGCCGCTGTCGGCGTGGATCGTGCAGGACGACGGCACGCGGCGGGAGCTCGAGGGCGCCCAGATCGATCACGCGACCGGGCGGATCTCGATCCCCGTGCCGTCGGATCTCACCGCCGCCGAGGTGGTCGTGGCGGCCTCCATCGATCCGCTCGTGACGACCGAGCGGCAGCTGACCCTCGCGCCCATCACGGCGCAGCAGACCGTGCAGACGGTGCTCCCGAAGGACTTCCCGCGCATCGCCGAGCTCCCCGTGCGGCTGTCCACGCTGGAGGGCGCCGACGGGCTCGCCGAAGGCGCCATCGAGGTCGTCGGCCCGGAGTCGGGCGAGGCGGGCACGGTGTGCCTGACCGGAACCCCCGAGATCACCAGCGACGCCGCGAGCCGGGCCGACACGTGGCGCTGGACGCCGGTTGCGGGCACCGACGACTGCGTCACCGTGGCCTCGGGCGAGACGGCGCGCATCGCGCTGACCGCGGCCAACCCGGAGCCCGCCGACAGCACCGTCCGCGCGACCGTGCAGGTGGAGCTGCGGTCGGCGGCGGGGGGCAGCTTCACCCTCGACGTGCCGATCGTGTTCTCCTCGACGTATCCGGTCAACGTCGCGGCGGTCTCGCTCATCGCCCTCGCGCTGCTGGCCCTCGGCATCCTGCTGCCCCTGGTCGCGCTGTGGCTCGTGAACTGGTGGACGACCCGCATCGACCTCGACCCGCAGATCCAGCGCGCCGTGTTCCCTGTGCGGATCACGGCGAAGGGCGCCGAGTTCACCGATGCGCCGGCCAGCGACACGGCGCTGTCGGAGCGCTTCCGCTACGGCGCGCCGCAGCGCGACGTGCGCAGCCTCACCGACCCCGACCTCGGCGGCGTGCACGCCGTGCTGCCGTGGTTCCCGCTGCGGGCCCCGAAGTACGAGCTCACTCCGCCGCAGGGGCGCCGGTTCGTCACCGCGCGCGTGGGGCGGCTGGCCCGCGCGGGCGAGCCGCGCGCCGATGGCTCCGTGCGGTTCGCGCAGCTGCCGTTCGCGCAGTTCTGGGCGGTGACCGTGCCGCGCGACGAGCTGCTGCGCACGGCGCGCGGCGACGACGTGACCGCGACGGCCGTCGTCTACCACCGCTTCGACGCCGCGTCGCCCTCGCAGTACCGCGACCGGCTCGCCGAGATCGCGGCGGACTCGACGCTGGCGGGCTTCGTCGACGCGCTGCGCACGCAGGCGCAGGCCGAGGAGGCGGCGAAGGCACGGGATGCCGGGCCCGCGGCATCCGCCCCCGCCGCCCCCGCCACCCCCGCCACCCCCGCCGCCGCTGCC
>JASGDZ010000136.1:0-5341 GCA_047606835.1 Microbacterium sp.
CACGACGACGAACCCGTGGCGACCCTCCGGGGACTACGTCTGCGGGGACACGACGGTGCCCGCAGAGACGCTGACCGATCAGCGCCGCGCGTCGGAGCTGGACACCGCCGGCAGCGGCATCCTCGCCGAGGCGACGCCGAGTCTGCCCGATCCGGCTGCGTGGATCGTGGTGGAGCAGACGGCCGGTTCGCTCACGCTGCTGGCCGCCTCCGACGTGGATCCGAGCGAAGCGGACGGGAGCCCGCCGCGCGACATCGCCGCCTTGACGATCGTGCGCGGCAGCGCTGTCGATGACCCCGAGTCGGAGTGGATCGTCCGCCTGGCGACGTGCACTCTTACGCGCGATCTCGACGGCGCGACGATCCTTCCCGTCGAGGTCGCGGACGACAACGGTCCCGCATCCACCGAGCTGCACCTCTTCGCGGAGGACTGGTCGTGCGGCGGCCGGTACTCGGCCGCCGACATCAGCGTCGCCGAGGCGGACGAGACATCCGACACCGTCGAGTTCGTCGTCGGGTTCGGGCCCGACGAGAGCGACACGGCCCTTCTTTGCCTGCCGTCGCAACCTCAGCTCGTCCCCGTCAGCATCGCCCTGAACCAGCCGCTCGGCGACCGCACCGTGGTCAACGCCGCCTATGCATCCTCCGCCGACGTGTTTGGCGCGGGAGCCGGGACACTGCCGATCGTCGCGCCCATCGCCGCCTCGCCGGACGAGCCCGCGGTCGATGAGGGCGCCGTGCGGTGCCGCGGCGCCGTCATCCCCGGCGCCGCGCTGGACGCGCGCCTGTCCGCGTCCACGCTCGGCGACAGGATGTATCGCTTCATGGAGCTCGGCGTCGACACCTCCGCGGAGAACGCTCTCGTCGTCGAGGACAGCCCGCAGCGGATGCGCCTGCTGCGCCTGCTGGACGACGGGACGGGGGAGCTCTACGAGCTCAGCCGCCTCACCGTCTTCGGCGGGCTCACCCCGGAGTGGGAGCTCACCGACTCGGGCCGGTGCGACCTCGTGTCGGCAGGCTGAGCCCGGGGCCGGCGGGGATGTCGTGACCGCTCCGTAGACTCGACTCGTGGCATCCGACTCCTTCGTCCATCTGCACGTGCACAGCGAGTACTCGATGCTCGACGGGGCGGCCCGCATCGGTCCGATGGTGCAGGAGGCGGTGCGGCAGGGGATGCCGGCGATCGCCGTCACCGACCACGGCAACACGTTCGCGGCCTTCGAGTTCTACACGGCCGCGAAGGAGCACGGCATCACGCCGATCGTCGGCATCGAGGCGTATGTGACACCGGGCACTCACCGGGCAGACAAGGCCCGGGTGCGCTGGGGCACCCCCGAGCAGAGCGACGACGACGTGTCCGGCTCGGGCGCCTACACGCACATGACGCTGCTCTCCGAGACCACCGCGGGCATGCACAACCTCTTCCGGCTGTCGAGTCTGGCGAGCATGGAGGGCTACTACTTCAAGCCGCGCATGGACCGCGAGCTGCTGCAGACCTACAGCAAGGGACTCATCGCCACGACGGGCTGTCCGTCGGGGGAGGTGCAGACCCGTCTGCGTCTGGGCCAGTACGACGCGGCGCGGGCGGCGGCCGCCGAGTTCCAGGACATCTTCGGCCGGGAGAACTTCTTCTGCGAGATCATGGAGCACGGGCTCGACATCGAGCGCCGCGTCATCCCCGATCTGCTCAAGATCGCGAAGGACCTCGGCATCCCGCTCGTCGCGACGAACGACTCGCACTACACGCACCAGCACGACGCGGCCAGCCATGCGGCGTTGCTGTGCGTGCAGTCGGGCTCGACGCTCGACGACCCGAAGCGCTTCAAATTCGACGGCGACGGCTACTACATCAAGTCGCCCGCCGAGATGCGGCAGATCTTCCGCGATCACCCCGACGCGTGCGACAACACGCTCCTCATCGCCGAGCGCTGCGACGTCGCGTTCGACACCGGCGCGAACTACATGCCGCGCTACCCGGTTCCCGCGGGGGAGACGGAGGAGTCGTGGTTCGTCAAGGAGGTCGAGAAGGGGCTCCACGAGCGGTTCCCGCACGGCGTCCCCGACGAGGTGCGCACGCAGGCGGAGTACGAGACCGGCGTCATCGTGCAGATGGGGTTCCCCGGCTACTTCCTCGTGGTCGCCGACTTCATCAACTGGGCGAAGGACCACGGCATCCGAGTGGGCCCGGGTCGCGGCTCGGGCGCCGGGTCGATGGCCGCCTACGCGATGAAGATCACCGACCTCGATCCGCTCCGGCACGGGCTCATCTTCGAGCGCTTCCTCAACCCCGAGCGGGTGTCGATGCCCGACTTCGACGTCGACTTCGACGATCGTCGTCGCGGCGAGGTGATCCAGTACGTCACCGAGAAGTACGGCGACGAGCGCGTCGCGCAGATCGTGACGTACGGCACGATCAAGGCGAAGCAGGCGCTGAAGGATGCCGGGCGCGTGCTCGGCTTCCCGTTCAGCATGGGGGAGAAGCTCACGAAGGCGATGCCGCCCGCCGTGATGGGCAAGGACATGCCGCTGGAGGGCATGTTCGACCCGCAGCACGCCCGCTACAAGGAGGCCGTCGAGTTCCGCACACTCATCGAGACCGATCCCGACGCGAAGACGGT
Source organism: Microbacterium sp. (assembly GCA_047606835.1). GTDB lineage: Bacteria > Actinomycetota > Actinomycetes > Actinomycetales > Microbacteriaceae > Microbacterium. The sequence goes on from JASGDZ010000136.1 coordinate 2,618, forward strand.
CTTCGACACCGCCGTCGGGCTGGAGAACCTCAAGCGGCAGTGGAGCGTGCACGCCGCCGGCGTCATCATGTCGTCGGAGCGACTCATCGACATCATCCCGATCATGAAGCGGGAGCAGGACGGACAGATCGTCACGCAGTTCGACTATCCGGCCTGCGAGGCCCTCGGCCTCATCAAGATGGACTTCCTCGGGCTGCGCAACCTCACGATCATCGACGACGCCCTCGACAACATCGCGGCGAACCGCGGCGAGAAGCTCGTGCTCGAAGAGCTCGACCTCGACGACGCGGCATCCTACGAGCTCCTCGCGCGCGGCGACACGCTCGGCGTGTTCCAGCTCGACGGCGGGCCGATGCGCAGTCTCCTTCGGCTCATGAAGCCCGACAACTTCGAGGACATCTCAGCGGTGCTGGCGCTGTACCGACCGGGGCCGATGGGCGTCGACTCGCACACGAACTACGCGCTGCGAAAGAACGGGCAGCAGGACATCGTCCCGATCCACCCGGAGCTCGAGGAGCCCCTGCGCGACATCCTCGGCGGCACCTACGGCCTGATCGTCTACCAGGAGCAGGTCATGGAGGCCGCGCAGAAGCTCGCCGGCTTCAGCCTCGGCCAGGCCGACATCCTGCGCCGTGCGATGGGCAAGAAGAAGAAGTCCGAGCTCGACAAGCAGCAGGCCGACTTCTTCGCGGGCATGACCGCGAACGGCTATTCGGCGCAGGCGCAGAGCGCGTTGTGGAAGGTGCTCGAGTCGTTCGCCGACTACGCGTTCAACAAGGCCCACACCGCCGCCTACGGGCTCATCTCCTACTGGACCGCGTACCTGAAGGCGCACTATCCCGCCGAGTACATGGCCGCGCTGCTCACGAGTGTCGGCGACGCCAAGGACAAGCTCGCGGTGTATCTCAACGAGTGCCGCCGCATGGGCATCAAGGTGCTGCCGCCCGACGTCGGCGAGTCCATCCGCTACTTCGCCGCCGTCGGCGACGACATCCGCTTCGGCCTCGGTGCCGTGCGCAACGTCGGCGCCAACGTCGTCGACGCGATCGTCTCGGCGCGCCAGGATGCGCCGTTCGCCTCGTTCCACGACTTCCTCGCCAAGGTGCCGGTGCACGTGGCCAACAAGCGCACGGTCGAGTCGCTCATCAAGGCCGGCGCCTTCGACTCCCTGGGTTCGACGCGCCGCGCTCTCCTGGAGATCCACGAGGACGCCGCGGAGCAGGCGGTGCTCGACAAGCGGCGTGAGGCCAACGGCGAGGTGGGGTTCGACTTCGACAGCCTGTGGGGCGACGACGAGCCGCAGCAGGCGCTCAAGGTGCCCGAGCGCCCGGAGTTCACGAAGAAGGACAAGCTCGCGTTCGAGCGCGAGATGCTGGGGCTCTACGTGTCCGATCACCCGCTCGCAGGCCTGGAGATCCCGCTCGCCAAGCACGCGTCGACGTCGATCCACGATCTGCTGTCCAACGAGGAGGTTCGCGACGGCGACCAGGTCACGATCGCGGGACTCGTCACGAGCGCGCAGCATCGGGTCGCGAAGCAGAGCGGCAATCCCTACGGCATGATCACGATCGAGGACTTCGACGGCGAGGTCACCGTGATGTTCATGGGAAAGACCTACACCGAGTTCCAGCCGCAGCTCGTGGCCGACGCGATCCTCGTCGTGCGCGGGCGCGTGTCGCGACGAGACGACGGGCTCAACCTGCACGCGCAGTCGGCGTTCGCGCCCGACCTGGGGGCGATGGATGCCGGGGGCCCGCTCGTGCTGGTGGTGCCCGAGCACCGAGCCACCGAGTCGGTGATCGGCGATCTCGCGAACGTGCTCGCCCGTCACGCGGGTGCGACCGAGGTGATGCTTCGCCTGCTGCCGACGCGATCGGGCGGGGGCATGGCGAAGGTCTTCGAGGTCCCGCATCCGGTGTCGGTGACCGCCGACCTGTACGGGGAGTTGAAGGGATTGCTCGGGCCGTCCTGTCTGGGCTGATCGGCGTCATGCCGACAGGGGGCGAGCCCACAGCGCGGGATGTGCCGAGTAGGATCGTGACGGTATCCGATCCGCGCGCCGCCGTGCGCGACCCCCGACGGAAGGAAGACCGTGACCGACGATCAGTTCGCCGAGCCGACCGAGACCGAGGCCCTGGCGCCCGCGGACGGCCAGGTGCCCGCGGAGAGCCCGGCGCCCGCGGACGGCCAGGTGCCGGGGGAGGCGCCGCTGTATGGTGTCGGCCCCTTCACGATCCGCGAGGTGTCGCTCCTGGGCGTGTGGCTCGTCGCGTTCGTGGTGTCGTTCTTCCCCCTCTACACGAGCCTGCTCGGCCTGCCCGGCGCCGGGCAGTCGGTGTGGACGACGGGCCTCGACTGGATCCTCACCATCGGACTTCCCACCGTCGCGGTGTTCCTGATCGTGCTGCGGCGCTTCTCGCCCAGCGGCATCCGTCGCGTCGGCTCGCTGGGCATCGACCAGTTCGCTTCCGTGGCGTACGCGGTCTCGGCCACGGTCTGGCTCGCGCTCCTCTGGAACAACGTGGCCGTTGTCGTGGCGAGTGGGGTGTGGCTGCGCACGTGGGTCGTGTGGGTGGAGTTCTTCCTCATGCTCGCGGGGGTCGTGCTGACGGTGCTCGCCCCCGTCATCCCGCCGTTCGCAGACGACTTCCGCGGTCGGCCGGAGGCGCCGGCGCACCGCAACGCGCGCGCCGTGCGGCCGGTGACGGCGCGGCCGCCGCGCCC
>JASGDZ010000137.1:0-5424 GCA_047606835.1 Microbacterium sp.
CCGCACGCGCCTGGAGGCGGTCGCGGCGCGGCTGCCGGCGCAGCTGGGCGGCGCCGGCGGCACGCTCGCGTCGTTCGTCGAGATCGGCGGAGCGGATGCGGCTGCCCGCCTTCCCGCGGCCTTCGCGGCCGAGCTCGGGCTCGCCGCGCCCGCCGCGCCCTGGCACACGAGCCGCTGGCCGGTCACCGAGCTCGGCGACGCGCTCGTGCAGGTGCTCGACGCCCTCGGCACGCTCGCCGGCGACGTCGCGACCCTCAGCCGCACCGAGATCGGCGAGCTCGCCGAGGGCGCGGGGGGCGGGTCGAGCGCCATGCCGCAGAAGCAGAATCCCGCCGCGTCGGTGCTGATCCGCTCGGCGGCGATGCGGGCGCCGCAGCTGGGCGCGACGCTCCACCTCGCGTCCGCGCTCGCCGTCGACGAGCGTCCGGACGGTGCGTGGCACGCCGAGTGGCCGACGCTGCGCGAGCTGCTGCGACTCGCGCTGGGTGCCGCGGGGCACGCGGAGTCGCTCGTCGCCGGGCTGCGGGTGGACCGCGAGGCGGTCGCCCGCAACCTCGCGCTCACGGGAGGGCTCATCGTCGCGGAGCGGCTCTCGATCGTGTTGGCCCCGGTGATCGGCAAGGAGCGCTTCGACGCGCTGATCGCCGCGGCGACCGCCGGCGCCGACCTCGGCGAGCTCGTGCGCGCGCTGCCGGAGTCGGCCGGCCTCGACGTCGACGCGCTGCTCTCGCCGAGCGAGTACACCGGACTCGCCGACCGCCTGGTGCGCGCCGCGCTGGGCGACGAGGAGCCGGGATGCGAGGACCGGTCGTGACGCGCCCGGTCGCCGCGTTTCGTCTCGCCTGCGGCTCGCTCAACGACCGGACGGAGGTTCGATGACCGTTCCCGTGCTCGCCTGCGGCTCGCTCAACGACCGGATGGAGGGTCGATGACCGTTCCCGTGCTCGCCTTCACCGAGCCGGTCGGCCCCGACGGCGGCGACCTGCTCGTGCTCGGCCCGTCGCTGGGCACCTCCACGATCCTGTGGGAGACGACGCTTCCGCTCGTGGGCGAGGGCTTCCGGGTGACCGCGTGGGACCTCCCCGGACACGGGGCCTCGATCCCCGCCGCCGAGCCGTTCACGGTGGGCGAGCTCGCCGACGCGGTGGCGGCCGGGGCGCGTGCGCTCGGCGCCGAGCGCGTCCTCTACGCCGGCGTCTCTCTCGGCGGGGCGACGGGGCTGGAGCTGTGCCTGCGGCATCCGGGTCTCGTCCGGGCAGCCGCGATCGTCGCGTCGGGGGCCCAGCTCGGCGACCCGCAGGCGTGGCGCGACCGGGCCGCGCAGGTGCGGGCGCAGAGCACGTCGACCCTCATCGTCTCATCGGCGCAGCGCTGGTTCGCGCCGGACTCGATGGCGCGCGAGCCCGTGCTGTCGGGGCGGCTGCTGCACGTGCTGCAGGACGCCGACGACGAGAGCTACGCGCGGTGCTGCGAGGCGCTCGCGGCCTACGACGTGCGCGACCGGCTGGGAGAGATCGCCGTTCCCGTGCTCGCGCTGTGGGGCGAGCACGACCTCGTCGCACCCCGGCCCAAGGCGGCCGAGATCGCCGGCGGAGTGCGGGACGGGCGCGCCGGCGAGGTGAAGGGCGCCGCGCACCTGCCGCCCGCCGAGCGGCCGCGTGACACAGCCGAGGCGCTGCGGGCGTTCTTCGCAGAGGTCGCAGAGAGGGGAGAGCCATGACGACGAACGAGGGACTGTCCGACGCGGAGCGCTGGGAGCAGGGGATGCTGGTGCGCCGCGGGGTGCTCGGCGACGAGCACGTCGATCGCGCCATCGCCGGCACGAGCGAGCTGACCGCCGACTTCCAGGACTTCATCACGCGCTACGCGTGGGGCGACGTGTGGTCGCGGCCGGGCCTTGACCGGCGGATGCGGTCGGTCGCCGTGCTGACCGCGCTCATCGCGCACGGTCACGACGAGGAGCTGGCGATGCACGTGCGCGCGGCGCTGCGCAACGGGCTGAGCGTCGCCGAGATCAGGGAGGTGATCCTGCAGTCCGCGATCTACTGCGGGGTGCCGGCCGCCAACACCGCGTTCCGCATCGCCGACGCGGTGCTCGCCGACGAGCTCTGATCAGGGGAGGCCGAGTGGACACGCGCCCCCGCGGCGGCCGCGACGACCGCATCACCCTGCGGTTCATGACGACGCCCGCAGACAGCGCAGCGGGCGGCCGCTCGGTCGCGGCGGGAAGCGTCATGGAGTGGATCGACAAGGCGGGCTACGCGTGCGCCGTGGGCTGGGCGGGGGCGTACTGCGTCACGGCCTACGTCGGCAACGTCCGCCACCGGCGGCCGATCCGGCCGGGCAGCCTCGTCGAGGTCGAGGCGCGCATCGTGCACACCGGCCGCACGAGCATGCACGTGCTCGTGACGGTGTCGTCGAGCGAGGTCGCGCATCACGCCTACCGGCCCGCGACCACGTGCATCCTCGTCTTCGTCGCGAAGGGGCCGGACGGCGCCGCGACGGAGGTGCCCGCGTGGACCCCCGTCTCGCGCAGCGACCACAAGCTCGCCGCCGCCGCCGTCGACCGCATCCCCGCGCGCGCCGAGATCCGCCGCCTGATGCTCGCGCAGCAGTACTCCGCCGACTCGGACGCCCCGCGCGCCGTGCTGCGGTTCCTCGTGCCGCCCGGCGTGGTCAACTGGGGCGGCAAGGCGCACGGCGGCACCGTCATGCGCTGGATCGACGAGGCCGCCTATGCGTGCGCCGCGGCGTGGGTGAAGGACGACGCGGGCGGGGCCGTCGCGGTGTACTCGGGCGGCATCCACTTCTTCCGCCCTGTGCGCATCGGCGACCTGATCGAGCTCGACGCGCGGCTCATCCACACCGGCGACCACAGCATGCATGTGAGCGTCCACGTGTGGTGCTCCGATCCGCGTTCGCCGGGCGCACGGGAGCTGACGACGGTCTGCATGAGCGTGTTCGCCGTGCCGGGCCCCGGCGGGTCGGCGCTCGCGGTGCCGCGCTGGGAGCCCGTCCTGCCGGAGGACGTGCGCCTCGACGCGCACGCGCGCGAGCTCATCGACCTGCGCGCCGCGATCGCGCCGATCCCGGCGTCGCTTGCCCTCGAACCCTGACGCGCCCGTCAGGCGGGCGGCTCGTCGCCGAGCAGGCGCCAGCCGAGTCGCCGCGTGGCGTCGCGGTCGAACGTGACGGTCTCGGTCGTGCCGAAGAGCTCCATCGTGCCCTGGATGAGGGCGTCGGAGAAGTCGGCGCCCTCCTCGGCGAGCGCGAGCGCGCGCACCACACCCTCGCCGTCGTCGAACTCGAGCACCTCGCTCTCGACGAGAGCTCTGATGATCGCGAGACACTTCGCGCGCGGCAGCTTCACGGAACGAGCGAGCACCCAGTACAACTCGACGAGCGTCACCTGCGTGATGAATCCCACCCGATGGGCAGCGAGCGAATCGAACAGGCGATCGGCGATTGCGTACTGGGCTTCGTCGTCGTTCAGCACATATCGCAGGATCACGTTGGTGTCGATGCCGACGAGTTCCGCAACGAGTCCGAGTCTGGTCACGACAGCCCGCGCATGCCGCTCTCGGCGGCGCCCTCCGCGATCGCCTCGTTGATCTCGGCGATCGTCATCGCGGGCGCATCGGGATCATGCAGGATCCCCGCGAGGTCCTGGATCCTCCCCGTCCGCGGGACGATACGGTAGTGCCCGTTGTGCAGCCGCACGAACATCACCTTCGATCCCGCGGTGAGGTTCAGATCGTCGCGCACGTCCTTGGGGATCGTGATCTGGCCCTTGCTGGTGACTGTGGCCGTCGACATGGCTCTCCTTACTCTCTGTATGGAAGTCTCCTCCTGCGCAAGAAGTAAGGCAAGGGCTCTCACGCGATGCGCACGCCGACCCGCACCAGATCCTGCTCGATCCCGGCCGCAGCCTCGAGCAGCAGCGGGACCAGCTCGCCCTCGACCTCGGCGATGCCGCGCCGGATGGGCGCAGCGAGGTTGACGGCCGCGACCACCTCGCCGGTCGCGTCGCGCACCGGTGCGGCGACGGACCTGAGGCCCTCCTCGAGCTCCTGGTCGACGAGCGCCCAGCCCCGTCGCCGCACGTCGTCGAGAGCGGTGCGCAGCTGCGCGACATCCGTGATCGTGTGCGGGGTCAGCCGGCGCGGCTCGACGTTCCTCAGGAACTCCTCCCGGCGCTCGGCCGTGCCGCACCCGACGATCGCGCGGCCCATCGAGGTCGCGTGGGCGGGAAGCCGGGTGCCGACGCCGATCGCGACCGACATGATGCGCGACACGGCGACGCGCGACACGTAGACGATGTCGGCGCCGTCGAGGACCGCGGCCGACGACGACTCGCGCGACGCGTCGGACAGCCGGCGCAGGTGGGGCTGCGCGAGCTCGGGGAGGCCGAGTCCGGACAGGTAGGCGAAGCCCAGGTCGAGCACGCGCGGCTGCAGGCGGAACTCGCGGCCGTCGGTGGCGACGTAGCCGAGCTCGACGAGGGTGAGCAGGAACCGCCGCGCCGCCGCGCGGCTGACGCCCGTCTCGCGGGCGACGTCGCTGAGGGTGAGCCGCGGGTGGTCCGCGTCGAAGGCGCGGATGACGGCGAGCCCGCGTTCGAGCGACTGCACGAACTCGCCCGCACGGGCGCCGGTGTCGAGGGGGTCGGTCACGGCTCTCCTGGCGGATCGTGGGCGAGGGGCGTAGGATTCATCCAGCGAACGAGTGTTCGCACAGCGAACATTACCGGGAGACGATCGTGATCGACAAGACCGTCGCCGACGTCGAGGCGGCCGTGCGCGGCATTGCCGACGGGTCGACCATCCTGATCGGAGGGTTCGGGCGCGCGGGCCAGCCCGTCGAGCTCATCGACGCGCTCATCGAGCACGGCGCCGGCGACCTCACGATCGTGGGAAACAACGCCGGCAACGGGGATGTCGGGCTCGCAGCCCTCCTCGCCTCCAGGCGCGTGCGCAAGATCGTCTGCTCGTTCCCCCGGCAGCACGACTCGTGGGTCTTCGACGGGCTGTACCGCGCCGGTGAGATCGAGCTCGAGCTCGTGCCGCAGGGGAACCTCGCCGAGCGCATCCGGGCCGCGGGAGCCGGCATCGGCGCGTTCTTCTCGCCGACCGGCGTCGGCACCGAGCTCGCCGCGGGCCGCGAGTCGCGCGTGATCGACGGCCGCGAGTACGTGCTCGAATACCCGATCAGGGGGGACGTCGCGCTCATCAGCGCGTTGCGCGGCGACCGCTGGGGCAACCTCGTGTACCGCAAGACGGCGCGAAACTTCGGGCCGATCATGGCGAGCGCCGCGACCACGACGATCGTCCAGGTCGACGAGATCGTGCCCCTCGGTGCGCTCGACGCGGAGGCGATCGTGACGCCGGGGATCTTCGTGGACCGGGTCGTCGCGGTGGGCGAGCG
>JASGDZ010000138.1:0-6273 GCA_047606835.1 Microbacterium sp.
CGCCGTGCGGCGCCCTCCGCGGCCGCGGAGGCGAGGGCGGCGCGGCGGCGCGCGTCGGAGAACGACGTCACGAGCACGCGGTCGACGTGCGGCGCGATGAGGCGACCCACCGCGTCGGCGGCCGCGGCAGCCTTCACGTCGAGGTTCCAGAACGCGTCAGGGAAGCCGTCGAGCGCAGCGGCGAGCGTGAGCAGCCCGCCGCGATCCTCCAGGAGCGCGCCGAGCTCGCGACTGCTCAGTTCGGCGACCAGGCGCGGATCTCCGGCGACGCGCTCCACGCTGTCGTCGTGGAACAGCACCACCTCGCCGTCGCGCGTGACGTGGCAGTCCGACTCGATGTAGGTCGCGCCCGCAGACAGCGCGGCGACGACGGCCGCGACCGAGTTGTCGACGTGGGCGTCCCCCGGCACGGCGAGCCCACGGTGTGCGAGCACGCGAGGGCGCGGCGGATCGAAGAACGGATGCGGCACGGCGCGTCAGGACGTCGACGGCCGATCCGGGGTCTGGCCGGGCGCCCGCTCCTGCGGCGGATGCGCGGCATCCGTCGACCTCGTCGCGAACGCGCCCGACAGTCCCTTGAGCGCGTCCGTGAACTCGCTCGGCACGATCCACAGCTTGCTGGACGCCGAGTCGGCGATCTTCGGCAGGGTCTGCAGGTACTGATAGGCGAGCAGCTTGTCGTCGGGGTTGCCGCGGTGGATCGACTCGAACACGGTCTGGATCGCCTCGGCCTCGCCCTGTGCGCGCAGCACCTGGGCCTGCTTGTCGCCCTCGGCCTTCAGGATCTCCGCCTGCCGCCGGCCCTCCGCCTCGAGGATCTGCGACTGCTTGGAGCCTTCGGCAGTGAGGATCGCGGCGCGGCGATCGCGCTCGGCCCGCATCTGCTTCTCCATCGAGTCCTGGATAGAGTGCGGCGGATCGATGGCCTTGAGCTCCACCCGGGAGACGCGCAGGCCCCACTTCCCTGTGGCCTCGTCGAGCACGACCCGCAGCTGGCCGTTGATCTCGTCGCGGCTCGTGAGCGCCTCCTCGAGGTTGAGTCCGCCGACCACGTTGCGCAGCGTCGTCGTGGTGAGCTGCTCGACGGCGCTGAGGTAGTTGGCGATCTCGTAGGTGGCCGCCCGCGCATCCGTCACCTGGAAATACACGACGGTGTCGATCGAGACGACGAGGTTGTCCTCGGTGATGACCGGCTGCGGCGGGAACGACACGACCTGCTCTCGCATGTCGATGAGTGGCCGCAGGCGATCGATGAACGGGATCAGAACATTCAACCCGGGATTGAGGGTCTTGTGGTAGCGACCGAGGCGCTCGACGACACCGGCGGTCGCCTGGGGGATGATGCGGATCGACCGGGCGATGATGGATATCACGAAGACGACCACCGCGGCGGCGAGCGCCCAGCCGATCGTCGCGGGGATGAGCTCTTCCAGTGTCACGCGGTCGGCCCCTGTTCGGTCGGAGAGGTGATGTTCAGCTCGGTGCGGGGAAGTGCGACGAGCGCGGTCGCACCGTCGATGCGGGTCACCGTCACCGCCGTCCCCGGCGGCAGCTCGTCGGTCGAGGATCGCGCAGTCCAGGTGTCGCCGTTCGACAGCTTGACCTGGCCGCCGAGCGGCGTGACGGTGGAGACGACGAGCCCGCTCAGCCCGATGAGCGCGGCGACGTTGCTCGGCGTCGGGTCCTCCCCGCGGTGCAGGCGACGCAGCAACGGCGGACGCAGCACCAGGATGAGGAGCGCGGCGAGGACGGCGGCGACGATCACCTGCAGCCACACCGGCGCGCCGAGGAGGTCGGACGCGAGTCCGGCCACGCCGCCGACGCCGAGCATGAGGAACGTGAAGTCGAGGGTCAACGCCTCGACGGTGAGGAAGATCAGGATGAGCACGAGCCATCCGATCCAGGCGAACTGTTCGATGATCTCCACGCGATGACCTCCACGAGGCGTCTGGTGTGCCTTGAACCTAACACGCGCTGCGGGCGTCGAGGGCGGTCTCGGGCGGAGGGCGAGCGGTGCCGCTTGCTAGTGTTCGTGTGTCGGTTCGCGAGCGTCGCAGCGGCGTGTCACACGAGGAGTCAGCAGTGTCGGAGTCCCAGCCCCCCGTCCTTCCGCCCGGGTCGCTCAGCGGCAAGACCGCCCTCGTCACCGGCTCCTCCCGCGGGATCGGCGCCGACACGGTCCGCTACTTCGCGGAGGCGGGCGCGGATGTCGTGATCAACTACCGCAACAAGGCGCCGCGAGCGGAGAAGCTCGCGGGCGAGCTGCGCGGGCTCGGGGTGAGGGCGCTCGTCGTCGGCGCCGACCTCACGGTGGAGGACGACGTCGCGGGGATGTTCGCCGAGGTGGCTCGAGAGTACGGCGGGCTCGACATCCTCGTTCTGAACGCCTCCGGCGGAATGGAGTCGGGAATGGCGCAGGACTACGCCCTGAAGCTCAATCGCGACGCCCAGGTAGGTGTGCTGAAGGCGGCGATCCCGGTCATGCGGGAGGGCGCGCGCGTCGTGTTCGTCACGAGCCACCAGGCGCACTTCATCCGCACGACGCCGACGATGCCGGAGTACGAGCCGGTCGCGCTGTCCAAGCGGGCCGGGGAGGACGCGCTGCGCGAGCTCGTCCCCGAGCTGGAGGCGAAGGGCCTCGGCTTCGTCGTCGTGTCGGGCGACATGATCGAGGGCACGATCACCGCGACGCTGCTCGAACGCGCGAACCCGGGTGCGATCGCGTCGCGGCGCGAGTCCGCGGGCCGCCTCTACAACGTGTCGGAGTTCGCCGCGGAGATCGCGAAGGCCGCGATCGAGCCGATTCCGGAAGACCACACCCGACTCGTCGGAGACATCAGCTCGTTCGCGGGGGAGTGACGCGTGCGCGCCGACGACATCGACAAGCTCGTCTCGGTCGGCCGGCCCGCCATCGCGCCCGACGGATCGTTCGCCGTGTTCGCGACCTCGCGCCCCGACCTCGCGGCCAATCGCAGCGTCGGCCAGCTGTGGCGGGTCGAACTGCCCGGCGGGTCGTTGCGGCGGCTGACGCGCGGCACGGCGGATGCCGGAGCACGTCTGACGCCGGACGGCGCGCGGATCGCGTTCCTGCGCGCCGACGCGAAGGGGCGGGCGCAGGTGTTCGTGGTTGACGCCGGGGGAGGGGAGCCGGTGCAGGCCACCGACGCGCCGCTCGGCGTGGGCGAGTTCGCGTGGTCGCCCGACGGTGCGCTGCTCGCGTTCACCGCGCGCGTGCCGGAGTGGGGCCGCTACGGCAGCGTCGAGGGACTGGATGCCGCGGCCGAGGCGCCGCGGCGCGTCACCGGCATCCGCTGGAACGCCAACGGCCTCGGCTACCTCGCCGACCGCCCCGCGCACGTGTTCGTCGTCGACGCGCCCGACCCTGACGGAGAGCCGGCCTACGACCCGGCACCGGCCGTGCGTGCCGAGGGCGCACAGCCGCCGAAGCGGCTCGTCGTTCCGGCGGAGGCGAGGAGACTCACCGAAGGGCCGGCCTCGCATGGCGGGGCCGTGTTCAGCCGCGGCGGCGACGAGGTGCTCACAGTGCTCGACGAGATCGAGGCGGACCGGCGCGATCTGCGCACGCGCGTGCTGGCGCTGCGGGTCGACGGGTCGGGGGAGCGTGAGGTGCTCGGCTCCGACGCGAACCTGTCGGTGCACGAGGTGATCGTCGCGGATGACGGCGCGGTGGCGCTGCTGGCCGCCGACGCCGGGGCAGGCGGCACCGACTTCGTCGCACCGGGCGTCGCACTGTGGCTGCTGGAGGCGGACGGTCCGCGCCGGCTGACGGACGCAGAGGCCGTCGATCTCGGCGAGGTCGGCAGTCACGTCGTCGCCGACGGCGACGACTTCCTGGTGCAAGAGCGCACGCGCGGCCGCAACCGGCTGCTGCGCGTGTCGCGCACGGGCGACGTCACCGAGGTGCTGGGCGGCGACGTCGAGGTCAACGGGCATGCGACGGCCGCAGGGCGCACGGTCGCGGCGGTCGCCACGCCCGCGTCGTTCGGCGAGCTCGTGCTCGTGGAGGACGGTGGGCAGCGGATGCTCACGTCGTTCGGTGCGGCGCTCGCGGGCAGCGGGCTCGCCGCACCCAGGGAGCTGACCGTGACCGGTCGCGACGGCTACCCGGTGCACGGCTGGGTCGCCAAGCCCGATGGCGGGGGCCCGTTCCCCGTGATCCTGCAGATCCACGGCGGGCCTTATGCTTCCTACGGCATACACGTGTTCGACGAGACGCAGGTGCTCGTCGACGCCGGGTACGCGGTGGTGTACTGCAATCCCCGCGGCTCGGCGGGATACGGCCGGGCGCATGGCCGCAGCATCCGTCAGCGCATGGGCACCGTGGACTTCCACGACGTGATGGACTTCCTCGACGGGGCGATCGCGGCGGACGTCGCCCTCGACGGGTCACGCGTCGGCGTGCAGGGCGGGTCGTACGGCGGGTATCTGACGGCCTGGGTCGTCGCACACGATCATCGCTTCGCCGGCGCGATCGTGGAGCGCGGCTTCCTTGACCCGCTGTCGTTCCAGGGAACGAGCGACATCGGCTCGTTCTTCGGCGACGAGTACGTCGGGACCGACCCGGCGCAGATCGCCGCGCAGAGCCCGATGGCCGTCGTCGACCGGGTGCGCACGCCGACTCTCGTGGTGCACTCGGAGCTCGATCTGCGCTGCCCGCTCGAGCAGGCGACGCGGTATTACTCCGCGCTCAAGCGCAACGGCGTGGAGGCCGAGCTGTTGATCTTCCCGGGCGAGAACCACGAGCTCACCCGCGGCGGCCAGCCCCGGCATCGGGTGGAGCGGTTCGCGGCGATCCTCGACTGGTGGGCGCGCAGGCTGCCGGCATCGTGAGACGCCAGGGGGCGTTCGTGTGCGGCGGTGCTAGAGAGTCGCGGCCTTCCAGGTGAAGGCGCGCACGAGCTGGAGGAGACCGAGCACGACGAGCGAGATGCCGAGCAGCCACCAGAGCACGAGCGCGCCCCACAGCGGCGAGAACAGCAGCGTGACACCGGCGACGATGCTGACGAGCGCGAAGAAGACCGACCATCCCTTCGAGGTCGACGCGCCCCGTGCGATCAGTGCGACGACGCCTTCCACGACCCACATGGTGCCGACGAGGATGCCGAGGAAGAGGGCGAGCCAGACGGTCGTCGCGGTGAGGTTGATGAACGCGGCGACGCCCGCGGCGATGAACACGACGCCGAGGAAGACGTGGCCGACCCGCGCCCACCCGCCCACGGACCTCGAGAAGATGCCGACAGCGGCATATACGAGGCCGCCGGCGATGGCGTAGATGGCGATGACCGCGGCGACGACGGCCGCCGTCTTTCCGGGCCATGCGAGGATCAGGATCCCGACGATGAGGGCGATGACGCCGCCGACTCCGAAGGCGGCGCGGACGCCGTTGACGGCGGTCTTGGCCGCAGCGCTTTCAGCGGACATGGGTTTCCTTTCTCAGAGCAGCGTGCCGGAGGCCTCGCTCTCAGGTTAACCGCCCGCGGGGGAGAGGGCGCGAAACCGCACCCATCGTGACGCGAAACGTCACGATGGCGTCATCCGAGCAGGATCGTGGCCAGGAGCAGCACCGGAACACAGCCGATCGTGGTGACGAAGACCGTGTCCCGGGCGATGCTCTCGGCGATGTCATACCGCTGCGCGTAGTTGAAGACGTTCTGCGCCGTCGGCAGCGCGGCCAGCACGACGACGACGAGGACATCGCTGCGGGACAGGCCCAACAGGTATTGGGCGACGAGCCACGCGACGAGCGGCATCACGACGAGCTTGAGCGAGCTCGCGAGCAGGATGTCGCGGCGCCGGCCGGAGGCGCCGAGCACGCGCTGCCCGGGGAGCGACAGTCCGTAGCTGATGAGCAGCAGCGGCACGCAGGCGTTGGCGATGAGGGTCGCGGGGTCGATCACGATCGGCGGAAGGGTGACGCCGCTGACGGAGACAAGGGTGCCGAGGACGGAGCCGATCACGATGGGGTTCGTGAGGGTTCGTCTCACCGCCGCCCCGAGCGAGCCCTTTCCCGCCGTGATGGCCTCGAAGATCGTCATCGAGACCGGCACGAACACGAGCAGCTGCATCAGGATCACCGGGGCGGGGTATGCGGCGCTTCCGAGCAGGTACAACGACAGCGGGATGCCGATGTTGTTGGAGTTCACCTGGCCGGCCGCCAGCGCGCCGACGAGCGTCTCGCCGGTGGATCGCCGCCAGAAGAGCCGGGCGATGAGGGCGTGCACGAGGATGACGGCGACGGCGGCGATGGCGGAC
>JASGDZ010000139.1:0-2868 GCA_047606835.1 Microbacterium sp.
AGCTCAAGTGCCGCGCAGGGCTCGGTCAGGAATCGCGTCATCCGGACCGCCCCTGGATGGCTCGGTACACCCGCTCGGCGCTGCGCCCGTCGCGGAAGGCGTGCACGCGCTCGCTCAGCTGTCGCGAACGCCGCACGCGCGCAGCGCGCAGCGCGGGGTCGGCCAGCAGCGCGGCGAGCTGTCGCGCGCCGCCCGTCCAGTCCGTCGCGTAGTCGGTGCCCGCGACATCCTCGTAGCGCCCGTAGAACCCGCGCGTGCGCGCGTACTGCTCCACGTCGGGCGCGATGTACACGACCGGCAGCGGCACGAGCGCCGCGTCGAAGAGCATCGAGGAGTAGTCGGTGACGAGCACGTCGAGTCCGGGCAGCACGGGCGTCGCGTCGACGACGACGTCGGAGCCGAACGGCCGCACGCGCGAGGTGGGCGTGGGCGGGCGGTAGTCGCCGGCCCCCAGCGGATGCGACCGCACGAGCAGCACGGCGTCCTCACGATCGAGCACGTCGACGATCGCACGCCACTGCTGCGCCGTGGGCACCGCCGGGTCGGCGGCGCCGTCGCGCCACGTCGGCGCGTACAGCACCAGCCGGGAGTCGCCGATCGCGCCGGTGCGCTCGGCCACCAGCGCGCGCGCCGCCTCGCGGCGCTCGTGCGCGGTGCCCAGCGACAGCACGTCGACGCGCGGATCCCCCGCGACGAGGATGCGCTCGTCGGGCAGTCCGAACGACGACTCCAGGCGCCCGCGCACGAGGTGGGAGGCGGCGGGGAGGAGCCGGATGCCGCGCGCCGTCGCGCGGTACAGCAGTGCGATGAGCCGGCTCACGCCCGGCACCCGGCGCAACACGCCGGGCGCGCGCACGGTCTCGGGCGAGTCCAGGCCGATGCGCTTGAGCGGGATGCCGTGCCACAGCTGCACCACGAAGGCCCCCGTGACGGCGTAGCGGTTCACGTCGCCGAAGCCGTGCGTGAGCACCACGACCGCCGCGCGGGCGGTGAGCCAGAACCCCCGCCACGAGTGCTTGGCGACCGTCGGGATGCCGAGGGCCGCGGCATCCCTCTCCTCCCGCGCGGACCCGGTCAGCCACACCGCCTCGTGGGGCGGGACGGCCGTGCGCCACAGCGCGAGCGCGCCGTCGCCGATGCCAGCGCCGGAACCGAACACCCACCCGCCGCCGCGCGGGATCACGAGCGTCGCGATGCGTCCGAGCGCATAGAGCGGGATGCGGGCGAGCTTCTGCGCATTGCCTGCGCCGAACGAGAAGGACGCCACCCCGTGAGCCTACCGCCCCGGTCTCGTCGACCGGAGCGCGCTCACGGGGCGGCGTCCGCGAATCGCTGCTACTCCAGCTCGCCGAGCGTGACGTCCGCCGTGTAGGTCTTGCCGTCGCGGACGTAGGTCACCGTCGCAGCGCTGCCCGCAGCGGCCGCGCGGACCTGCGCCGTGAGATCGACGGAGTCGGTGACCGGCACGTCGTTGAACGCCGTCACGATGTCGCCCTTCTGCAGGCCGCCCTGCTGGGCGGCGCCGCCGTCGACGACCTCGGCGATGTAGGCGCCGGTGATGGTCGACCCCTCGACGGCCGCGGCCGACTGCACGCTCGCGCCGAGCAGGCCGTGGGTGGCGCTGCCGGTCGCGACGAGCTCGTCGGAGACGCGCTTGACGATGTTCGAGGGGATCGAGAAGCCGACGCCGATCGAGCCCGACTGCCCGCTCGTCGAGTCGCCCGCGGTGGCGATCGCGACGTTGATGCCGATGAGCATGCCCTCGGAGTCGACGAGCGCGCCGCCGGAGTTGCCCGGGTTGATGGCCGCGTCGGTCTGGATGACGGCGATCTTGATCGACTCGTCCGTCGACTGCTGTTGCTGCTCGCCCTGGCCGAAGTCGAAGTAGAACGGACCGTCCTGGTCCCCCTCGTCCTCGCCGTCGCCCTGGTCCTCGCTGTCGCCCTGGTCCTCGCTCGTCTCGGGGGCCGCGGAGGACGCGATCTCGATGGAGCGGTTGAGCGCGCTGACGATGCCCGTGGTCACGCTGTTGGACAGGCCCAGCGGCGCTCCGACGGCGACGGTCTGATCGCCGACGTTGAGCTCGGAGGAGTCGGCGAACTCGATGGGGGTGAGACCGGACGCGTCCTCGAGCTTGATCACCGCGAGGTCGTAGGTGGGATCGGTGCCGACGATCGTCGCGTCGTAGACGCGGCCGTCCGACGTGGTCACCCGCAGCGTGGCGTCGGCGGTGGCCCCGTCGAGCGTGACGACGTGCGTGTTGGTGACGACATAGCCGTCGGCGCTGAGGATGACGCCCGAGCCGGTTCCGGCGGAGTCGCCGGACGACGCCGAGATCGTGACGACGCTCGGAAGCGCCTTCGCGGCGATCGCCGTCGTGGCGTTCACCTCGTCGGGGTTGTTCACCGTGATGGCCGTCGGCGCCTCGGCGGTCGAAGAGGTCGCCGCGGGCCAGAGCTGGCTCCCGGCGTACGCGCCGCCGAGTCCGGCTGCACCGCCCACGATCACCGCGGCGACGACCGCGACCGCGACGACGCCTGCGCCGCGCTTGCGCTCCTTCTGCGTCGTGGTCGTCGCGGTCGCGCCGGTCAGCGGCAGTGTGGGCTGGGTGGACCCGGGCGGCGGGCCGAAGGACTGGCCGGTTGTCTGAGCCGGGGCCTGGGCGGACGCCTGAGGCGACGCCTGCGCGGAGTGCGCCGGGGGCAGGGGAGGCGCCGGCTGGCCAGCGTACTGGCCGTAGGCGGGCTGCTGCGCAGCGCCGTAGGGCGCGGCGTAGGACGGAAGCGGGGCGCCCTGCGGAAGCGGCGGCACGGGCGGTGCCGGCGGCGCCGCGTCGGCGACGGGGGCGGGCTGCGCGTCGGTGGCGGG
>JASGDZ010000140.1:0-2722 GCA_047606835.1 Microbacterium sp.
CCGAAGACGACGTCGACGCGTTCCTGGCGGCGCTGCGCGCCGAGCTGGCGGCCTGAGTCGCGCCCCGGCGAGCGACTCGGGCCCGCACCCGCTCCTACCCCGCCGCCCGCGCGGCCGCGTCAGCGCAGCGCGCCGACACTGGCCAGCGCCAGGCGCACGAGGGTGCCGCGGCCGCCCTCCATCTCCGCCGCGAGCGCGTCGGACGCCGCCTCGGCAGGCGACATCCAGGTCACCTCCAGCGCATCCTGACGCGGCTCGCAGGTCCCGGTCACCGGGACCACGAACGCGAGCGACACGGCGTGCTGGCGGTCGTCGTGGAACGCGGAGACGCCGGGGATCGGGAAGTACTCCGCCACCGTGAACGGCACCGGCTGGGGCGGAAGCAACGGGAACGCCATGGGTCCGAGGTCGTTCTCCAGATGGCGAAACAGCGCGTCGCGCACGGTCTCGCCGTAGCGCACGCGGCCCGACACGATCGTGCGGACGATCTCGCCGAGCGGCGTCGCGCGCAGCAGGATGCCGACCTGGGTCACCTGCCCCATGCCGTCGACGCGCACCGGCACGCCCTCGACGTAGAGCATCGGCAGCCGGCGACGGGACTCGGCGAGCTCGACGTCGCTCAGCCACCCGGGATTGGACGCGTTGCCGCGCGGCGGACCGAACGGGTCGTCGCCGGCCGGCTCGGGATCGGGCGTGCGCACGGACATGCCTCAGTTCTACCGCACGGGCGCACGGTGCCACGACGCGATGGCACGATGGATGCCGTGAACGACGCCCTCCGGATCGACCCCGCGCCGGTGCTGTGGTCGGCGGAGCCCGCCGACCGCGCCGACCGGCCCCTGCTCGTGCTGCTGCACGGCTACGGCGCCGACGAGCGCGACCTGTTCGGCCTGGCGCCGTACCTGCCCGACGAGCTCGTGCTCGCGGCCCCCCGCGCCCCGCTCGCCCCGCCGTGGCCGGCGCCCGGGTACTCGTGGTATCCGATCGAGGGACTCCAGCGCAGGGATGCCTCCCACGTCACGGCCGCGGCATCCGCCCTGCTCGACTGGCTCGACGGGTTCACGAACGCCGCGACGGTCGGCCTTCTCGGCTTCTCGCAGGGCGCCGCGATCGCGCTGCAGGCGTTGCGGCTGCGCCCCGAGCGCTTCGCGTTCGCGGTGAACCTGAGCGGCTACGCCACGCCCGGCGACCTTCCCGGCGACGCCGAGCTCGCCCGCATCCGCCCGCCCGTGTTCTGGGGGCGCGGCACGCGCGACGACGTCATCCCGGAGATGCTCGTCGCCCACACCTCCGAGTGGCTGCCCGCGCACGCCGAGCTGAGCGGCCGCGTGTACCCCGGGCTCACGCACAGCGTCTCCGAGCAGGAGCTGCACGACGTGCGCGTCTTCCTCGACCAGCGGCTGACGTCGTGACGGGGGCGGGCTTGCGGGCTTTCCACGGCGCGCGCACTCGCGTCTCCGTCGAAGTTAGGGGATACTAACTTCGGGCAGGTTCATCCCAGCCCCGCTGGGTATACTCCCCCTGCATCCCCGTCATCCCCGCGCCAGCGGGCGCGTTGAATCCGCCTGAGCGGAAAGGAAGTCCCGTGATCGAACGCCAGATCAAGCCCGAGGTCGCCGCCATCTTCGCGGAGGTCGCCCGTGGGCGCCGCGGCATCTACACCGACGACGCCGCGTTCGAGTCGCTGCTGGCCGACGCCAAGGCGGCCCTCGAGAAGGCGGATCCCGAGACCGTCGAGCTGATCCAGCAGTTCGCGCGCGCCGAGGTGCCCGACGGCGGCATCCTCTTCCACGGGCTGATCGTCGATCAGGACGAGATGGGCGAGAGCCCGCGGGACGAGGAGGCGTTCCACACGAAGGACCGCGACCCGTCGACCGAGGCGGCGCTGCTCGCCTTCGCCGCCGCCGCCGGCGAGGTGTTCGCCTTCGCGCGCCAGCACGGCGGCACGCTGATCCAGAACGTCACCCCCGTGCCGGGGCACGAGTACGACGCCGTCGGCACCGGCAGCCGAAGCCTGCTCGACTGGCACTCTGAGGACGCCTTCGACGACGCCCACCCGCAGTTCGTGGGCCTGTTCTGCGTGCGCGGCGACGAGCGCGTGCAGACCGCGCTCGCGCCGGTCGACCGCGTCTCGCTGACCGCCGAGGAGGAGGCCGTGCTGCGCCAGCCGCGCTACATGCACGGCATCGACAAGGCCTCCGGCGGCACCGGCCGCCCCGAGGACGGCGTGCAGGGCGCGGCCCTCTACGGCGAAGGCGGAAACCGCTTCGTGCGCATCGACATGGACTGCGCGGCGGCGGTGGCCGGCGACGACGAGGCGGCCGCGGCGCTGCAGAGCTTCCACGACGGCGCCGACAAGGCCGGCATCTACGTCACGCTCGGCACCGGCGACATCCTGCTCTTCGACAACCGTCGCGTCATGCACGCGCGCACGCCGTTCGAGCCGCGCTACGACGGCACCGACCGCTGGCTGCAGCGCGTCATCATCTCCGACGACCTCGGCCGCTCGACCGACCGGCGCACCAACCACCTGCGCGTCGTCGAGAACGAGCTCGTCAACGCCTGAGTCGCCTCCGGTCGTCGAGCGAGGGCCGCAGGCCCGAGACGAGAAGCGGCAAGCCGCGTCGGACAGGAGACCCATGCCCCCCATCGGCCCGTTGCGCGCGGCGATCTCGCGCGGCGCACTGGTCGCCAACGCGCAGCGCGCGGTCGCGGATGCCGG
>JASGDZ010000141.1:0-6209 GCA_047606835.1 Microbacterium sp.
GTCGAGACGGGGGTCGCGGTGGCGAGGGAGACGGACCAGTGACCACGACGATCAGCCGCGACGAGCTCGCGCGGCGCATCGCCGCCGACATCCCCGAGGGGTCGTACGTCAACCTCGGCATCGGCGCCCCCACCCTCGTGGCGAACTACCTGCCCCACGACCAGGAGATCGTCCTGCACACCGAGAACGGGATGCTCGGCATGGGACCCGCCCCCGACGCCGCGCACGTCGACCCCGATCTCATCAATGCCGGCAAGCAAGCCGTGACCGCCCTCGCCGGCGCCGCGTTCTTCCACCACGCCGACTCGTTCGGCATGATGCGCGGCGGGCACCTCGACGTGTGCGTGCTCGGCGCGTTCCAGGTCAGCGAGCGCGGCGACCTCGCCAACTGGTCGACCGGGGCGCCCGGGGCGATCCCCGCCGTGGGCGGCGCGATGGACCTCGCGATCGGCGCGAAGTCGGTGTACGTCATGACCGATCTGCTCACCAAGACGGGGCAGTCCAAGCTCGTCGCGGCGTGCACGTACCCCCTCACCGGCGTCGGCTGCGTCACGCGCGTCTACACCGACCACGCGATCTTCGACGTCACGCCGGGCGGCTTCGCCGTGCGCGAGGCGTTCGGCGACAACACGGTCGCCACGCTCGCCGAGCTCACGGGCCTCGCCCTGACCTTCGCCGGTCGGTGAGCGAGCCGAAGGCGAGACGCAGAGACAGGAGACGCAGATGACCGCTTCGTTCGTCTACGACGCCGTGCGCACGCCGTTCGGCCGCGCGGGCGGCGCGCTTTCCGGCATCCGCCCCGACGACCTCGCCGCGGTCGTCATGAGGGCGACGCTCGAGCGTGCCGGGCTCGACCCCGCGCGCATCGACGACGTGATCTTCGGCGACGCCAACCAGGCAGGCGAGGACAACCGCAACGTCGCGCGCATGGGCGCGCTGCTCGCGGGACTGCCGACCTCTGTCACGGGCGTCACGGTCAACCGGCTGTGCGCGTCGAGCGTGGAGGCCGTCATCCAGGGGTCGCGCGCGATCGAGGCCGGTGACGCCGACCTCGTGCTCGCCGGTGGCGTCGAGTCGATGAGCCGCGCGCCCTTCGTCGTCGAGAAGTCGCCGCGGCCGTGGCCGAGCGTGGGCAACCAGACGCTGTGGAACACGTCGATCGGGTGGCGGATGACGAACCCGGCGCTGCCGACGCGCTGGACGATCTCCAACGGGCAGTCCGCCGAGAAGATCGCCCGCGAGTGGGGCATCTCCCGCGCCGCGCAGGACGAGTTCGCCGTGCGCTCGCACCGCCTCGCCGCGGCGGCGTGGGCGGCGGGCGTCTACGACGGCGAGATCGTGCAGGTGCCCGGTGCCGCGCTGGCGCGAGACGAGGGCATCCGCGACGACACGTCGGTCGAGAAGCTCGCGGGGCTGAAGGCGCTGTTCGCGACGGACGGCGAGGGCTCGGTGACGGCGGGCAACTCGTCGCCCATCAACGACGGCGCCTCGGCCGTGCTCCTCGGCGCAGAAGGGGCGCTCGACGCCGAGCCGCTCGCCCGCATCGCGGGCCGCGCCGCGCACGGCGTCGATCCCGACCAGTTCCCGATCGCGCCGATCGAGGCCGCGAACAAGGCGCTCGCGCGCGCCGGGCGCACGTGGGCCGACGTCGACCTCGTCGAGCTCAACGAGGCCTTCGCGTCGCAGTCGCTCGCGTGCCTGGCCGGCTGGCCCGACCTCGACCCCGAGCGGCTCAACATCCACGGCGGCGCGCTCGCGATCGGGCATCCGCTGGGCGCGTCCGGTGGCCGCATCGTCGGCCACGCGGCGCACGAGCTGGCCCGCCGCGGCGGCGGCGTGGCGGTCGCGGCGATCTGCATCGGCGTGGGCCAGGGCCTCGCGGTCGTGCTGGAGCGCTGAGACGGGCCGTTGCGCGGGAGAAGCCCACGCGTCTCACGCGCAGGGAGCTGTCTCAGTGAGATGAGACGCGAGCCGCCCGCGGCGGCTACTCGGCGTCGACGCCGAACTCGACGAGCTCCGACGCCGTGCGCAGCTGCTGCACGAGCCACTGCAGCGCCGGATCGTCGGACTTCGAGGGATGCCAGTGCGCCGCCTCGACGAGCACGCTCGGCGCGATCGGGGTCTGTGCGATCACGAGCCCGAGCGAGGCGGCGTACCGGTTCGCCGTGCGCTCGGGCACCCAGCCGACCCACGGCGACCCCGCGACGGCGAACGGGACGGGCATGAAGCCCTGCACCGTCATCGCCGTGCGCGGCGCGATGCCCGCGCCGCTGAGCATGTCGTCGACGTGCGTGGAGGCGTGCACGCCGAAGACCGAGCGCACGTAGCGCAGCCGCCGCAGCGCGTCGAGCGACAGGGCGCCGTCGTCGAGCGCCCGGTTCGCGGCATCCACGATGCACACGAAGCGGTCGGAGAAGAGCGAGGCCCGCTTTCCCGGCACCCCGCGGCCGGTGGCCGCGATCGTGATGTCGCGGCGCAGCAGATCGACCGGCGACACCGTGTCGGCGAAGGGCAGCCCGTCGAACTCGACCCTGGTGGACGGCGCCTCGCGCTCGAGCACCGTCAGGAGCGGGCTGGTGATCTCGGCGAGCACGTAGTCGGACGCCGAGACGAGGAACGTGCGCGTGCTCGTGGCGGGGGCGAAGGTGGGGAGCACGTCGAAGGTACGGTGCACCGACGCCATGCACTCCGCGACGGTGGGGATGAGCGACTCCGCGCGCGGCGTGAGCACGAAGCCGCGCCCCTCCCGCTCCAGGAGCGGGTCGTCGAACAGCTCGCGCAGCCGGGCGAGCGCGCCGCTCACGGCGGGCTGCGTCATCCCGACCCGCTCGCCGGCTCGCGTCAGGTTGCGCTCGGCCAGGAGCGCGTCGAGCACGACGACGAGATTGAGGTCGAGCTTTCGGGTGTCGGTCACTGCACTGTTCCCGGTTCGATGAGCGCGGTACGGCTCTCATCCTAGGGAGCGCGGCTATGACCGCGCGGCGATGACTCAGCCGAACTTCTTGCGGCGGCCCAGGTACGTCGACAGCGCGACGGCGGTGATCAGCGCGATGCCGTTGAAGACGTTCGTGGTCCAGCCGGCGAAACCCATGAAGGTGAGGCCGGTGACGGACACCGAGAGCAGGATGCCGGCGATGACCGCTCCCCACACGTTGAAGAAGCCGGGCGTGATCGCCGTCGCGCTCAGGAAGATGAACGTGATCCCCTTGAACAGCAGCGAGCCGCCGTCGCTGGCGGTCGCGCTGCCGACCTGCGCGAGCTGCATGATGCCGGCCAGCGAGCCGAGCAACGACGCGATGCCGAACGCCCACCACAGGTTGCGGTCGACGCGGATGCCGACCAGGCGCGCGGACGGCGTGCTGGACCCCATGCCGTACAGCGAGCGGCCGAACGGCGTGTGCGTCAGGACGTACCAGACCACGAGCGCGATGGCGAACACGGCGTAGACCGGCACCGGCAGCCCGAGCCACTTGGTCGTCGCGAACGTCAGGATGATCGAGCCGGCCGGCGCGGAGAGGCGCTGCCCCCCGGTCCACAGCATCGAGATGCCGTACAGCAGCAGCGACATGCCGAGCGTCGTCACGAACGGGTTCATCTTCCACTTCGTCACGAAGAAGCCGTTCGCGATGCCGATGATCGGGGACGCGGCCACCGGCACGAGGATCGCGAGCCACACCGGCCATCCGAACCCGTTGACGGTCGTGTCCATGAACCGCGCGGCCAGGACGCAGGTGAGCGCCGCCGTCGCGCCGACGGAGAAGTCCATGTACCCCGCGACGAACGGAAACAGGGCCGCGAGGGCCACCATCAGGGCGCAGAGCATGTTCGTGAGCACCGTGTTCAGGCTCGTCACGGTCAGGAACTGGGTGCTTGTGCCCGGGTAGACCGCGAAGAAGACGATGACCATCAGCGTGATGATGATGAGCGTGTACTTCTCGAAGAACGCGGCGACGCGAGACGGGCTCTTCGCGATGACGACGGTGTCGGTCGGCGCCGCCGATGCGGGGGAGGTCATGACGTCTTCGTCCTTTCGGTGGCGGATTCGGCTTCGTAGATCGTGCGGCGGGTGCTCGGCTCGCGCAGCACGAGCGCGGTGAGGCCGTCGACGTCGGTCTCGCCGGCGAGCACTTCGCCGGTGATGCGGCCGCGCGCCAGGATCAGCACGCGGTCGCACAGCGCGTGCAGCTCGGCCATGTCGCTGGAGGCGACGACGACCGTGCAGCCGTCGCGGGCGGCGGCGCGGATGGTCTCGTAGATCTCGGCGCGGCTCATGACGTCGACGCCCTGCGTCGGCTCGTCCAGCAGCAGCAGGCGGGGCCGGCGCTGCAGCCAGCGCGCGATGACGACCTTCTGCTGGTTGCCGCCGGACATCGAGCTGAACAGCGCGTCGGCGCCGGCCACCTTGACGTTGAACCGCGAGATCAGCTCGGTCGCGGCCCTGCGTTCGCGCTCGCGCGGCATCCGACCGCCGGTGAAGTACGCGTCGAGCATCGCCAGGGCCAGATTGTCGCTGACGGTGAGATCCATGAAGGCGGCCTCGCGCACGCGGTTCTCCGGCACCATCCCCACTCCCGCGGCCATCGCGTCGTGCACGTCGACCGGGGCGTGGGGCGCGCCGGCGAGGGTGATGGTGCCGGCACCGGGGTGGTGCACGCCGAACAGCGCCTGCAGCAGCGAGCTGCGCCCCGACCCCTGCAGGCCGGCGATGCCGAGGATCTCGCCCCCGTGCGCCGTCAAGGTCACGTCGCGCAGCGGCCCGGAGGAGAGGTGCGCCACCTCGAGGGTCGGTTCCCCGCGCGTGTGCGAGCGCTCCCCGGTGGGCGCCAGGGCGACGGTGAGGCCGCCCGCCATGAGGGAGATCAGCTCGTCCTCGGTGGGGTGGGCGTCGGTGAGGGTGCCGACGACCTTCCCGTCGCGGAAGACGGTGAAGTCGTGGGCGACGTCGAGCACCTCCTGCAGGCGGTGACTGACCATGACGACCGTCTGGCCGCGGTCGGCGAGGCGGCGCACCTTCTCCAGCAGCAGCGCGGACTCCGCGGCGGCGAGCGACGCCGTCGGCTCGTCGAGGACCAGGATGCGGCGCTCGCCGTCGCCGCTGCCGCGCAGCGCGCGGGCGATCGCGACCATGGTGCGGTCGGAGGGGCGCAGGTCTGCGACCGCGCGACGCGGGCCGACGTCGAGATCGTACTCGGTGAGCACCTCGGCGACCTCTGCCTCCAGCGCCCGCCACCGGATCTTGCCGAGCGGGGAGGTGGGAAAGCCCGTGTCGAGGCCGAAGTTCTCCGCGATGGACAGCTCCTCGAACAGGCCGAGGTCCTGGTGCACGAAGCGCAGGCCGGCGTGGTGGGCGTCCTGCGCGGTCCACGAGCGCAGGTCGCGGTGCTCGCCGCCGATCTCCAGCTCGCCGCCGTCGGCCGCGTACACGCCGGCGAGGATCTTGATCGACGTGCTCTTGCCGGATCCGTTGCCGCCGAGCAGCGCGTGCACCGTGCCGGGACGCACCGCGAGGGATGCCTTGCGCAGAGCGCGGGTGCCGCCGAACTGCTTGTCGACGTCGTGGAGACGCAGCACGTACTCGTGGGTGGTCTGCTCCGAGCTCACGATCACGACCCCTTCGTCTACGGCAGCCCCGGCTGCGGGGTCGAAACCCATGCAATCACCGCGCGCGGGCGGGCGCGACCCCCCGACGCAGATGGCTGTCATCGCGGTGCCGGAACACGCACGCGGGGCCCCCGGAGAGATCCGAGGGCCCCGCGTGCGGGTGGGTGCGGAGGGTCAGTCGACTCCCCACGATGTCGTGAACGCCGTCTTGAAGTCGACGCTGCCGACGTAGTCGCCCGAGTCGGGCATGTTGTTGTCGGCGTCGACGAGCTGGATCTCCTCGCCGATGTAGGCGGGGTCCTGACCTGCCAGCACGCGGATGGCCGTGTCGATCGAGCCCCACGCGCCCCACTCCGAGGCGTAGCCGACCGTCGCGTCGAAGCCGCTGTCGCCCGCCTTGATGAGCTCGAGCGCCGACTCGTCGCCGGAGCGGCCGATGATCAGCAGCTGCTCGTCGAGCCCGGCCTGCACGATCGCCTGCGAGAGGCCGCCGGTGAGCCAGCCGTCGACCGGGACGATGAGCGCGTTGGCCTCGGGGTGGGCGAGCAGCTCGGTGAGCACCTTCTGGACGTACGAGCCGTCGCCGTTCTCCTCGTCGCTGACCTCGA
>JASGDZ010000142.1:0-3331 GCA_047606835.1 Microbacterium sp.
CTGGAGGTGGGCGCCGACGACTACATCGTGAAGCCGTTCAACCCGAAGGAGCTCGTCGCGCGCATCCGCACGCGGCTCCGCCCCGCGCCGCAGAGCCACACCGAGGTGCTGCGCATCGGCGACCTCACGGTCGACGTCGCCGCGCACGAGGTCAGGCGGGGCGACGCCGCTATCGCGCTCACGCCGCTGGAGTTCGAGCTGCTCGTCGCCCTCGCAGCCAAGCCGCAGCAGGTGTTCTCGCGCGAGATGCTGCTCGAGCAGGTGTGGGGCTACCACTACAAGGCCGACACGCGGCTCGTGAACGTGCACGTGCAGCGCCTGCGCGCGAAGGTCGAGCCCGACCCCGACAACCCCCGCATCGTCACGACGGTGCGCGGCGTCGGCTACCGCGCCGGCGCCGCGGTCTGAGGCGGAGATGGCCGCGCGCCCGGGGTCCGCGCACGGCGGTGTCGTGCCGCCCGTGACGATGGCCGCCACCGTGGCGCACTGGCGCGACTGGCGCGCGTGGCCCGACCACCTGGCCGGGCTGTGGCGTCGCTCGCTGCGGTTCCGCACGATCGTGGTGACGCTGGCCATGACGATGCTCGCGATCATCGTCGCGGGAATCGTCATGGCGCTCGTGATCCAGCGCGACCTGTTCGACTCCCGCAAGGATCAGGTGCTCGCCGTCGCGCTGCGCACCGCCGACACCGCCCAGGGGCTCTTCGACGCCGCGGACGTGCAGGGCGACGCGCTCACCGCGCAGCAGCTGCTGCTCGCCGTCGGGGAGAGCGTCGCGCGGCAGGCGCAGAGCGACACGTTCGCGATCACGCGCATCGACGACGCTCCCTCGCAGATCGCCCCGCCCGACGTGTACTCGCCTGGCTTCGATCAGAGCATCGTCTCGGAGGGCCTGAAACGGCAGGTGCGGGAGAATCCCGCCTCGCAGTGGTGGCAGTCGATCGCCCTCGCCTCCTCCGACGGCGCGTCGCTGCCGGGCATCGTCGTCGGCCAGCAGATCACGATGCCGGATGTCGGCGCGTACGCGCTCTATCTCGCGTACGACCTGGGCGGCGCCGACCAGACGCTGCAGTTCGTGCAGCGCACGCTGTGGATCGCCGGGTTCGCGCTGCTGCTGCTCATCGGCGCGATCGCGTGGTTCGTCATGCGCTCGGTCGCCGAGCCCGTGGCCCAGGCGGCCGACACGAGCGCGCGGCTCGCCGCCGGCGACCTGAAGGTGCGTCTCGAGGTGCGCGGGGAGGACGAGCTGGCGGTGCTCGCCAGCTCGTTCAACGCGATGGCCGACAGCATCGAGTCGCAGATCGAAGAGCTCGCCGACCTGTCGCTCGTGCAGCAGCGCTTCGTGTCCGACGTGTCGCACGAGCTGCGCACGCCGCTGACCACCATCCGGCTCGCCGCCGACATGCTCAACGACCGCCGCGACGCGTTCGATCCCGCGACCGCGCGCGCCGCCGAGCTGCTGCACGCGCAGGTGCAGCGGTTCGAGACCCTGCTCGCCGACCTGCTGGAGATCAGCCGCTACGACGCCGGCTCGGTGCAGCTGGAGCGCGAGCCGACGAGCCTCGCCCATCTCGCCGAGGACGTCGTGGCGTCGATGAGCCAGCTGGCGCAGCAGCACGGCACGGATGTGCGGCTCGTGGCGCCGGGCGGGTACAGTCCCGTCGACCTGGATCCGCGGCGCGTGCGCCGCATCGTGCGCAACCTCCTCGGCAACGCGATCGAGCACGGCGAGGGCCGGCCCATCGTCGTCACCGTCGACAGCGATCAGCGCGCGGTGGCTCTCGGGGTGCGCGACTACGGGCTCGGCATGAGCCCCGAGGACGCCGAGCGCGTGTTCGACCGGTTCTGGCGCGCCGACCCGTCGCGCAAGCGCACGATCGGCGGCACGGGCCTCGGGCTCTCGATCGCGCTCGGCGACGCGCGCCTGCACGGCGGTACGCTCGCCGTGTGGTCGGAGCTCGGGCGCGGCACCAACTTCGTGCTCACGCTGCCTCGCGCGGCGGTGGCGACGGTGGACGACGGCAGCTCGCCGATCCCGCTCGAGCCCGACGTGCAGGCCCTCGACGATCTCGGGCTGACCCAGCCCATCGACCTGCCGTTCGCACCCCCGACCGCGGAGCAGGAGGGGACGCGATGAGCCGCCGCATCCTGTCCGCCCTCGCCCTCGGCCTGGCCGCCGTCGTGCTCGCGGCGTGCGCCGGAATGCCGACGGCGGGCAGCGTGCAGCAGGGGATGTCGGCGGCCGACGCCACGGACTCGACCGAGATCGTCTTCCGGCCGGCGAGCCCGCAGCAGGGCGCGACGCCGGCGCAGATCGTGGAGGGGTTCGTCGCGGCGGGCACGAGTCCCTCCGGCGGCTGGGCGATCGCGCGCGAATACCTCGCGGAGTCCATCCGCCAGGAGTGGAAGCCAACGGCGGCGGTCACGGTCGACAGTCTCGCCGACCGAGTCCTCGCCGAGATCGACGAGGACTCGTTCGCCTACACGGTGAGCCCGGTGGCGGAGGTGGACGAGACGGGCGCCTACGCCGAGACGGATGCCGGCTCCTCGACGCTGCCGTTCGAGCTCGCGAAGCAGGCCGACGGCGAGTGGCGCATCACCGAGCTCGAAGACGGCATCGTGCTCGACCGCAGCCTCTTCCCCGCGGTGTTCCGTGCGTACTCGCTGATGTACTTCGACCCGTCGTGGCAGTCCCTGGTGCCGGACGTGCGCTGGTTCGCCATCCGCGACAACACGGTGTCGCGCATCGTCAAGGAGCTCCTCGACGGCGCGCCCAGCCCTTGGCTGACGGGCGCCGTCGTGTCCGCGTTCCCCGACGACATCAGCGCGCCGACGACGGTGCCGGTCACGTCCGAGCGCGTCGCGCACGTCGAGGTGCCTTCGTCGGCGCTGGCGCTGCCGCCGGCGCAACAGGCGCGCATGCAGGTGCAGTTGGAGGCGAGCCTCGCGTCGGCCAACGTCGCGGACGTCGTGATGACCGTGGGCACCATCGACCTCGACGTGTCACCCGCGTCTGTGCGCTCCACCCGGGTCGACGCGCGGCCGGCGGTGCTGACGGAGGACGGGTTCGGGTTCCTCGCAAGCGACGAGCTGCAGCCGATCGCCGGTCTCACCGAGGGCCTGAGCGACAGCCCCGCCCTGGCGGACGCGACGGCGATCGAGCTGAGCCCCGACCAGGACTTCGCGGCGGTCCAGCTGCCGTCGGGAGACGTCGTGCGGCTGCGCGACGACCAGAGCTTCGACACGGTCGACGCGCGGACGGGGCTCATCGCGCCGTCGGTGGACGGGTTCGGCTATGTGTGGAGCGTTCCCGGCGCGCACCCGACGGCGC
>JASGDZ010000143.1:0-8861 GCA_047606835.1 Microbacterium sp.
CCCCGGCGTACATCTCCGGCGACCTCGCCTACTACCTCGACAAGCGCGAGCGCGGCTTCAACCGCTGCATCATCATGCTCGGCGCCGACCACCACGGCTACATCAAGCGGCTCATGGCGATGTGCGCCGCGTTCGGCGACGAGCCGTATGTGAACCTGCAGATCCTCATCGGGCAGCTGGTCAATCTCGTCAAGGACGGCCAGCCGGTGCGCATGTCCAAGCGCGCGGGCACGGTCGTCACGATGGAGGACCTGGTCGAGATCGTGGGGGTGGATGCCGCGCGCTACGCGCTGACCCGCAGCTCGGCCGACTCGAACCTCGACGTCGACCTCGACGTGCTGCAGCGGCGCACGAACGACAACCCCGTGTTCTACGTGCAGTACGCGCACGCCCGCACGCACAACGTCGCCCGCAACGCGGCCGCCTCGGGCGTGACGCGCGACGCGTTCGCCCCCGAGCTGCTGGATCACGAGACCGAGTCGGCGCTGCTGGGCGCGCTGCAGGAGTTCCCTCGGGTCGTCGCGTTCGCCGCCGAGGTGCGCGAGCCGCACCGCGTCGCGCGCTACCTGGAGGAGCTCGCCGGGCTCTACCACCGCTGGTACGACAACTGCCGCGTCATCCCGCTCGGCGACGCCCCCGTCGAGGATCTGCACCGCACGCGCCTGTGGCTCAACGATGCGACCGGGCAGGTGCTGCGCAACGGGCTGGGCCTGCTCGGCGTGTCGGCGCCGGAGCGCATGTAGGACGGATGGCATGAGCCCCACGCTCCCCGAGGCCGCACCCGGTTACCGCTGGGAGCTGCAGGTGCCCGAACCCGCGCGGCGGCGGAGCCCGTGGCGGTGGCTGATCGGCATCCTGGTCCTTGTCGTGCTCGCGGTCGGCGCGTGGCTCGCGGGGGAGTGGCTCGCCCGCGACATCGTGACCAAGACGGTGCGCAGCGCCGTCGTGACCCAGCTCGGCGCGCCGGAGGACCAGGAGGTCGACGTGGTGCTGCAGGGCTCGGTGCTGCTGCAGGTCATCCTCGGCCGCCTCGACGACGTGACGGTGTCGTCGGACGACATCGCCGTCGGGCCGATCACCGGCGACATCGCGGTGCACGCCACCGGGGTGTCGCTGCGCGGCGAGCACGACGCGTCCGCCGCCAGTGCCACGATCGCGCTCGACGAGGCGCAGCTGCGCGCGCTCATGGCCACGGTCGAGGGCTTCCCCGCAGACACGCTCGCGCTGAAGAGCCCGGATGTCACGATGACCTACACGCTCCAGGTGCTCGCCGCGCAGGTCCCGGTCGGCGTCTCCCTCACGCCGACGGCGGTCGACGGAGATCTCGTCCTGCGCCCCGCCTCGTTCCAGGTCGGAGACGCCGAGCTCTCCGTCGACGACGTGCGCGACCGGTTCGGCGCGCTCGCCAAGCTCGTGCTCGGCGACTGGACGGTGTGCATCGCGCAGTACATCCCGGTCGGGATGACGCTGTCGGGGACGGCGGTCGCGGGCGGAGAGCTGATCGCG
The DNA here is from genome assembly GCA_047606835.1 of Microbacterium sp. Classification (GTDB taxonomy): domain Bacteria; phylum Actinomycetota; class Actinomycetes; order Actinomycetales; family Microbacteriaceae; genus Microbacterium. The sequence continues at coordinate 1,507 of JASGDZ010000143.1, forward strand.
GACTTCGCCGTCTCGGGCGACATCGTCGCCGATCCGACGCTGCAGGAGAAGGGGACCTGCGACTGACGCACGTCGCACGTTGTGGTCGACCGCGACCTGCACTACTGTGCGGGGGGACCGCGTTCGTCGCACCGGGCGCGCAGGTCGTTGTCGATCGAGGGGACGTTCTGATGGGGCCACGGAGGGGAGCGCTGGGAGGGCTGTCGATCGCGGCTGCCGTCGGCATCGTCGCCGCGTCGGCACAGCTGGCGGGGGCTCAGACGGAGGCGGCCGCCGAGGTCGGCCCCTTGACCGAGGTCGTTCAGGCCCCCGGCTCCTGGCAGACGAACCAGGATCGGCTGCTGGCGCTCGCGGACGAGATCACCGCGCTCGTCGATCCGAAGGAGTCGGGAACGACGAGCCCCGTCGACGCAGACACGGGGTATCTCACCCTCACCATCTCACCCGCACAGGACCGGCTCGACCTCTACTGGGCCGGCACCGTTCCGCCGTCCATCCAGGAACTCATCTCCGAACACCGAGACGTCGAGGTCGAGACGCACGTCGTCGCGTTCTCCCAGGACGACTACCTCGCAGAACAGGACCGGATCGTCGAGGCGGTCACCGACGAGCAGGTGCTCGGAGAAAAGGCCCAGCTCGTCAGCGTCATGCATTCCATCGACCGCTCGAGCTTCATCATCACCGTGTACGACCCGAGCGGCGAGCTGACGGCCGAGACGGCCCGCGCGACGCTGCAAGAGCTCACCGACGTCCCTGTCTCGGTCGACATGGCGACGAACCCGACCGGGGGCGCGCCGCTCGCGGTCGAGACGACGGCAGCTCGGTAGGACGACTCCTCCCGTTGATACGCGGACGCCGACCGCATCAAGGCCGGATGCCTCACCTACGACTCGTCTGCGAGCTGCGCGGGTGGGCGCGGCGGCGGCGTTGAAATTTGTCGTTTTCGCATTTCCTGGACCGAGCGATGACAAACTGCTAATTTGTCGTTGTTGATTTATCCAGGAGGAGCGATGACAAATCCGGGCGGGTCCCGCCCCACGCGTGGACGCCCTCGTCGCGACGCCCTCTATCGCCGCTTCGCGACGGCCATCGATGAGCTGGCGAACTATGGCGGGCTGCCCAAGCCGGATGAAGCGAAAACGCTGTGGGACCACCTCTGGCACCTGGAGGCCCACCATTCCACCGCGATCGAGGGCAACACGCTTGTGCTTCGCGAAGTCGAGCGGTTGCTCGAGGAGGGGCGTGCCGTCGGGGCGAAAGGGCTGAAGGACTACATGGAGGTGCTCGGCTACGCCGACGCGGCGCGCTGGGTCTATCAGCAAGCTGTCGAGCCGGGTGAATGGGCCCATGAAGGACTCGTGACGGTGACCGAAGTGCGCCGCATCCATTCCCTCGCGATGGCGAAGGTGTGGGAGGTGGCGCCACACCCCGATGCGACGGAGGCGGAGGGTCCGGGCAACTGGCGCCGACATGAGATTCAGGAGTTCGACGGCGGCATGAAGCCGCCGACCTTCCCCCTCGTTCCCGCGGAGATCGGGGGGTGGGTGGATCGCGTGAACGAACTGCGGGTGAAGATCACGACGGGGGGGCTCCTCATCGCAGCCGTACCGGAGGAGCTCGCCCGTCTGCATCGCGAGTTCGAGTGCATTCATCCGTTCATCGATGGGAACGGCCGGAGCGGTCGGCTGCTCCTCAATCTGCTCCTGATTCGCCTCGGCTGGCCGCCGGCGATCATTCTCAAGGAGCAACGGCTGAAGTATCTGCGCGCGCTCGAGCGTTCTGATGCGGGCGATGACGGACCGCTCGCCGAGGTGATCAGCCGGGCGGTGGTCGACAGCCTGCATCGGCTGATTCCGAACATTGCGGGGCCCGCGACGTTTGTGCCGCTTGAGGCTCTGGCGGACGACGAGTTCAGCCTGGTCGCGCTCAAGCAGGCGGCATCGCGCGGGCGGTTGGAGGCGATCATCGGCGACGACGGACGGTATCGATCCAGCAAGGCCGCCGTGGACGAGTATCGGATATCGAGATACTCGCGCGGAGCGAAGGAGGCGTGACCGGCCGCGACGGGGGCGCCCGCCCGCGCGTGCCATAGACTTTCGTGGTGTCCGCCCGCTCGACCCTCGCGCCTGAGTGGCTCGTCCCGCCGGACGACGCGAACGCTCTCGCCCCGGGCGTCTGGCCCGAAGCCGCCGCGCGCGACGACGACGGCGTGCTCGCGATCGGCGGCGTGACGGCCACCGAGCTGCGCGCGGCGTTCGGCACGCCGGTGTACGTGCTCGACGAGGACGAGGTGCGCTCCCGCGCGCGCCGCGTGCGGGATGCCTTCCGCGCCGCGACGGCGCGGCACGGCGTGCAGGCCCGCGTGTACTACGCGGGCAAGGCGTTCCTGTGCACCGAGGTCGCCCGCTGGGTCACCGAGGAGGGGCTCGCGCTCGACGTGTGCAGCGGCGGCGAGCTCGCGGTCGCGCTCGCCGCCGGCGTCGATCCTGAGCGGGTGGGCTTCCACGGCAACAACAAGTCGACCGCCGAGCTGGAGGCCGCCATCGAGACGGGCGTCGGCTCCGTCGTGCTCGACAGCCGCATCGAGCTGGAACGCCTCTCCGCCGTGGCGGAGCGCGTGGGCGCCCGCCAGCCGGTGCTGCTGCGCGTCAGCAGCGGCGTGCACGCCGAGACCCACGACTTCCTCGCCACCGCTCACGAGGACCAGAAGTTCGGCTTCTCGCTCGACGACGCGCCCGCCGTCGCGGCCCGCGTGCGCGAGCTGCCGGGGCTGGAGCTGGTGGGCCTGCACTGCCACATCGGCTCGCAGATCTTCGGCACGTCCGGCTTCCGCGAGTCGGCGGCGCGCGTGGTCGAGCTGCACGCGGCGCTGAGGGCCGGCGGCGAGCTGCCGGTGCTGAACCTCGGCGGCGGCTTCGGCATCGCCTACACGTCCGCCGACGACCCGACGCCGATCGAGGAGCTCGCCGACGGGATCGTCGACGCGGTCGCCCAGGAGTGCGCCGTGCGCGGCATCCCGCTGCCGGACCTCGCCTTCGAGCCCGGTCGCATCATCGTGGGACCCGCGGGGGTCACGCTCTACGAGGTCGGCACGGTCAAGCCCGTGCGCGTGTCCGACGACGCCGTGCGCCTGTACGTGAGCGTCGACGGCGGCATGAGCGACAACCCGCGGCACGCCCTCTACGGGGCCGACTACTCGGCGCGCATCGCATCGCGCACGAGCGAGGCGCAGCCCGCGCTCGCGCGCGTCGTCGGCAAGCACTGCGAGTCGGGCGACGTCGTCGTCGACGCCGAGTTCCTCCCCGCCGACATCGCGCCCGGAGACCTGCTCGCGGTGCCGGCGACCGGTGCCTACTGCTTCTCGCTCGCGAGCGACTACAACTACGTGCCGCGCCCGCCCGTCGTCGCCCTGCGCGGCGGCCGCGCGCGGGTCATCGTGCGCAGGGAGACGCTCGCCGACCTGCTCGCCCGCGACGTCGGCGCACACGCGGAGAACGAGGAGAACATGACGTCACAGTGTGAAGGGGAACGCCATGACTGAGTACCGTCGCCTGCGCGTCGCGCTGCTGGGCGCCGGCGCCGTCGGCTCTCAGGTCGCCGGGCTGCTGCTGCGCCACGGCGACGAGCTCGCCGACCGTGCGGGGGCGCGCCTGGAGCTCGCCGGCATCGCGGTGCGCGACCTCGACGCGCCGCGCGACGTCGAGCTGCCCGCCGAGCTGCTGACGACGGATGCCGAGACGCTCGTGCTCGGCGCCGACATCGTGATCGAGCTGATGGGCGGCATCGAGCCCGCGCGCACCTACCTCTTGCAGGCGATCAACTCGGGGGCCGACGTCGTCACGGCGAACAAGGCCCTGCTTGCCCTGCACGGGCCCGAGGTGTTCGAGGCGGCTGACCAGGTCGGGGCCCAGGTGTACTACGAGGCGGCGGCGGCGGGCGCCATCCCGATCATCCGCCCCCTGCGCGACTCGCTCGCCGGCGACCGGGTGTGCCGCATCATCGGGATCGTCAACGGCACCACGAACTACATCCTCGACCGCATGGATGCCGATGGCGCCGACTTCGCCGAGGTGCTCGCCGACGCGCAGCGTCTGGGCTACGCGGAGGCCGACCCCACGGCCGACGTCGAGGGCTTCGACGCCGCGCAGAAGGCCGCGATCCTCGCGAGCCTCGCCTTCCACACCGCCGTGCCGCTGGACGCGGTGCACCGCGAGGGCATCTCGCACATCGACAAGGACATGATCGAGTCCGCGCGCCGCGCGGGCTACGTCATCAAGCTCGTCGCCGTGTGCGAGAGGCTCGCCGTCTCCACCGACGCGGCGCATCCCGACGAGAATCGCGCCGCCGAGTCGATCTCGGTGCGCGTCTACCCCGCGCTCATCAGCCGTGCGCACCCGCTCGCGAGCGTGCACGGCGCGAACAACGCGGTGTTCGTGGAGGCGGAGGCGGCCGGCAGCCTCATGTTCTACGGCGCCGGCGCCGGCGGCGTGCAGACGGCGTCGGCCGTGCTCGGCGACGTCGTCTCGGCGGCGCGACGGCACATCGCCGGCGGCGTGGGGGTGGGGGAGTCGACCCGCGCGAACCTCCCCATCGCGTCGGTCGGGCGCGTCGTGACGCGCTATCGGATCACGCTCGAGGTCGACGACCGCCCGGGGGTGCTGGCGACCGTCGCCGGAATCCTGAGCGACGGCCGGGTGTCGATCGCGACGGTCGAGCAGACCGTGTCGGGAGAGGATGCGGGCACGGCGCTGCTCGTCATCGGAACGCACAGGGCGCTGGAGCAGGACCTCAGCGAGACCGTGGACCGGCTCGCCGCGAGCGGCGTGGTGGAGCGCGTCGTCTCGGTGCTGAGGGTCGAAGGCGACTGAATCGGATCGGACGTGGAGGGACACTGACATGGCACACCAATGGCGCGGAGTACTGCGCGAATACGCGGACCGCCTCGGCGTGACGGACGCCTCGACCGTCGTGACGCTGGGCGAGGGCGGCACGCCGCTGCTGCCGGCGCCGGCGCTGTCGCGGCGCACCGGCGCCGACGTCTGGGTGAAGTTCGAGGGCATGAACCCGACCGGCTCGTTCAAGGACCGGGGGATGACGGTGGCGCTGTCTCGTGCCGTCGAGCACGGGGCCAGGGCGGTCATCTGCGCGTCGACGGGCAACACGTCCGCGTCCGCGGCCGCGTACGCGGCGCACGCCGGCATCACCGCGGCGGTGCTCGTGCCCGAGGGCAAGATCGCGATGGGAAAGCTCAGCCAGGCGGTGGCGCACGACGGCCGGCTCATCCAGATCCGGGGCAACTTCGACGACTGCCTGGAGATCGCGCGCGAGCTCGCCGACCACTACCCGGTGCATCTCGTGAACTCGGTCAACCCCGACCGCATCGAGGGTCAGAAGACCGCCGCGTACGAGATCGTCGAGGTGCTCGGCGACGCGCCCGACCTGCACTTCATCCCGGTCGGCAACGCGGGCAACTACACCGCCTACTCGCGCGGCTACCGCGAGGAGGCCGCGCGCGGGGCGTCCACCCGCGTGCCGCGCATGTTCGGCTTCCAGGCCGAGGGCTCCGCGCCGCTCGTGCGCGGCGAGGTCGTGAAGAACCCGGAGACGGTGGCCTCCGCCATCCGCATCGGCAACCCGGCGTCGTGGGATCTCGCCCTCGAGGCGCGCGACGCGACCGGCGGCTGGTTCGGCGCGATCGACGACGCCCGCATCCTCGCGGCGCAGAAGCTCCTGGCGGGCGAGGTCGGCATCTTCGTGGAGCCGGCGTCGGCGATCAGCGTCGCGGGCCTGCTCGAGCGGTCCGCGGCAGGTGCCGTGCCTGCGGGGTCGCGCGTCGTGCTCACCGTGACGGGGCACGGCCTCAAAGACCCGCAGTGGGCGCTGCGCGACGCCGACGGCGGCGAGGTGACCCCGACCGTCGTCGACGCGACGACGAGCGAGGTCGCCGACGTGCTCGGCCTGAAGCCGACCGGGGCGTGAGGATGGCGTCGAGCGTCGCCGTGCGCGTCCCCGCGACGAGCGCGAACCTCGGGCCCGGCTTCGACACGCTCGGTCTCGCGCTGTCGATCTACGACGACCTCGTCGTGACGGCGCTGCCGGAGGGCGAGCTCGTGATCGAGGTGACCGGCGCCGGAGCCGACGCCGTGCCGCGCGACGCCTCCCATCTCGTCGTGCGCGCCATCGCGCACACCTACGCGTCGGCGGGGCGACGGATGCCGGGGCTGCACCTGCGCGCGCACAACGTCATCCCGCACGGGCGGGGCCTGGGCTCGTCGGGCGCGGCGGTGGTGTCGGGCGTGCTCGCGGCCAAAGGGCTGCTCGCGGGCGACGTCGAGCTCTCCGACGACGAGCTGCTGCGGCTGGCGACCGAGCTCGAAGGGCATCCCGACAACGTCGCCCCTGCGCTGTTCGGCGGCCTGACGATCGCGTGGATGACCGACGCGGGACCGGCGCACAAGAAGCTCGTCGTGACCCGCGGCGTCTCGCCGCTCGTGTTCGTCCCCGACTTCACGATGTCGACCGAGGTCGCGCGCAGCCTCCAGCCGCTGCACGTCCCGCGGGAGGACGCCGTGTTCAACGTGTCGCGCTCCGCGCTGCTGATCGCCGCGCTCACGCAGAGCCCCGAGCTGCTGCTGGCGGCGACCGAGGACCGGCTGCACCAGGACTACCGGGCGGAGGCCATGCCGCAGACCAACGCGCTCGTGAGGGCGCTGCGCGCGGAGGGCTTCGCGGCGGTGGTGTCCGGCGCCGGGCCGAGCGTGCTCGTGCTGGCCGACGGACCCGGCGCGCGCCTGGATGCGGCGGAGCTCGCGGCATCCGTCTCCGACACCCCGTGGGAGGCGCACATGCTCGCGGTCGACGTGCGGGGTGGTACAGTGAGGGAACCAACGGAGGGTTCCACGTGACGCATTCGCGCGCGTGAATCTGGCCTCCGTCGCAATCTGCGAAACCTGTACGAACCCCCACAAGACGACCGGCACCGGTCTGTGGGAGAGCCTCGTCCGGCGTGCACCGAGCTGTGCGCGTCGCTGCGAAGTCGTGCAGATCTGAGAGACACAGACAAGGGAGAACTCGTGGAGTCCATCTCCGAGATCCAGACCGATGTCGCGCCCGCCGAGCAGGGCGACATCTTCCAGCAGTCCGTCGCCGAGGCGCAGCAGCCCGTCGAGAGCGTCGCGTCCGAGGCCCCCGGCGACACCGCGCAGGCCCCGGCCGAGGTGACGCCCGACGCGGCAGCGCCCGACGAGGCGGCGCCCGCCGAGGTGACCGAGGCGCCTGCCGAGGACGCGGCGCCCGCCGTCAAGTCCGCGAAGAAGCCGGCCCGCCGGCGCCGCGTGCACGAGCTCGCCGCCGAG
>JASGDZ010000144.1:0-11007 GCA_047606835.1 Microbacterium sp.
CCCCCCGCCGCCTGGGCCCCCGTCGCCTGGGCCCCCGCCGCGCACGGCGGCGAGCGCGGCGCGGCCGTCGTCGGTGCTGATCCTGCGCGGCATCCCTCCACGGTAGCCCCGCGGATAGGCTGGCCCGGTGAGAATCCTGGTCCTCGGCTCGGGCGCGCGCGAGCACGCCATCCTCCTCGCGCTGCGCGCGGAGAAGACCCCGCACGAGCTCTTCGCCGCGCCCGGCAACGCCGGCATCGCCCGCGACGCCGCGATCGTCGACCTCGACCCGGTCGACCCGGTCGCCGTCACCGACCACGCGATCGAGCACGGCATCGACCTCGTCGTGATCGGCCCCGAGGCCCCGCTCGTCGCCGGTGTCGCCGACGCGCTGCGGGCGCGCGGCGTGCCCGTCTTCGGCCCAGGGAGGGCCGCCGCGCAGCTGGAGGGGTCGAAGACGTTCGCGAAGCGGATCATGGATGCCGCCGGCGTCCCCACCGGTCGCGCGATCCACGCGCGCACCGCCGCCGAGGTCGAGGCCGCCTTCGACGCGCTGGGCGCTCCGCACGTCGTGAAGGCCGACGGCCTCGCCGCCGGCAAGGGCGTCATCGTCACCTCCGACCGCGCCGCCGCGCTCGCGCACGCCGAGGCGTACCTGCCGACGGGGCCGGTGCTGATCGAGGAGTTCCTCGACGGCCCCGAGGTGTCGCTGTTCTTCCTGAGCGACGGCGACCACGTGCTGCCGCTGAGCCCCGCCCAGGACTACAAGCGCCTGCGCGACGGCGACGAGGGCCCCAACACGGGCGGCATGGGGGCGTACTCGCCGCTGCCCTGGCTGTCCGAGCGCTTCGGCGACGAGCGGGCCTTCGTCGACGAGGTCACGCGCGACATCGCGGAGCCCGTGATCCGCCGGCTGGATGCCGAGGGCACCCCGTTCGTCGGACTGCTCTACGCGGGGCTCGTGCTCACCGCGGGCGGCGTCAAGGTCATCGAGTTCAACGCGCGGTTCGGCGACCCAGAGACGCAGGTCGTGCTGCCGCGGCTCGTCGACCCCCTGTCCGAGCTGCTGCTGGCCGCCGCGGGCGGCCACCTCGAAGACCACGCCCGGCCGGAGTTCGCCGAGTCGGCCGCGGTGACCGTGGTCGTCGCGAGCGAGGGGTACCCCGACCGGCCCGTCACGGGGCGGCCGATCGCGGGGCTGGATGCCGCGGCATCCGTCCCCGGGGTGCACCTCGCGCACGCCGCCACCGCGGCCGGACCCGACGACGGGCTCGTCGCCGCCGGCGGCCGGGTGCTGAACGTCGTCGCCCTCGGCACGACGTTCGCCGAGGCGTCCGAGCGGGCCTACGCGGCCGTCGCGCACGTCGAGCTGGAGGGCGCGCAGCACCGCCGCGACATCGCGGCGCGCGTGATCGAGACCTGACCCCCCGGGCGCGTCAGCGCGCGAGCGCCTTCGGCCGGTGCATGAAGCACACGGCCGCGAGCGCGACCACCATCACCGCGGCCGGCAGCAGCATCGCCTGCGACATCGCCGTGGAGAAGCCCTCCGCGATGAACGACGGCAGCGTGCCGGTGCCGATCGATCCCGTCTGCTCGGACGCCCCAGGGACATTGGCCTCCAGCCGCGCCTGCATGAACACCGCGATCGCGGCCGATCCCATCACCCCGCCGACCGTGCGCATCGTGTTGTAGATGCTCGACCCGGCGCCCGCGAGCTGGACGGGCAGGTCGCGGTTCGCCGTGGTGGCCAGCGGCCCCCACATCCCGGCGCTGCCGACGCCCATGACCGCCGAGGGGATGAGGTACGCCCAGATCGGGGTGTCGAGGTTCATCAGCAGCGCGTAGATCAGGAACGACCCGCCGACCAGCGCCACCCCCGGAACGAGCAGCACGCGCGGGTCGACGCGGTCGAGCAGACGACCGGACGGGGCGGCGAGGATCGCGGAGAGCACCGCCATCGGGATGAGCAGCAGCGCCGACTCGGTCGGGGTGAGCCCGCGGGCGAGCTGGATGAAGAACATCATCGGCAGCCCCATCGCGGTGATGCTGAAGCCGACCGCCGAGATGGCCAGGCTCGACATCGCGAAGTTGCGGTCGCGGAACAGCCGCAGCGGCACGAGCGCCTCGCTGCGGGTCTTCGCCTGCTGCCAGACGAACAGACCGAGCACCACGACGCCCACCGCGATGAGCGACCACACCGACACCGGACCCCAGATCTGTCCCCAGTCGTACTTCTCGCCCTCCTGCAGGCCGAACACGATGAGGAACATCGCGACCGCGCTGAGCACCACGCCGAGCCAGTCGAAGCGGTGCGGCTGGGTGGGCAGCTTCGGCACCAGCATCCACGCCGCCACGAACCCGATCACCCCGACAGGGAGGTTGACGAAGAAGATCCACTCCCACCCGAACCCGTCGACGAGCAGGCCGCCCGCGAGGGGGCCGACGAGGGTCGCCACCCCGGCGGTCGCGCCCCACAGGCCCATCGCCGCGCCGCGGCCGCTGGGCGGGAACGTGCGGGTGATGATCGCCATCGTCTGCGGCGCCATCAGCGCCGCGCCGAGGCCCTGCACCGCACGTGCCGCGACGAGCATCGTCAAGGTGTCCGACAGACCGCACCACAGCGACGCGAGGGTGAAGATCGACAGCCCGACGAGGTACAGCACGCGCGGACCGAACCGGTCGCCGAGCCGGCCCGTGATGAGCAGGGGCACGGCGTAGGCGAGGAGGTACGCGGAGGTGACCCACACGACGTTGTCGAGGTTGTTGGTGTCGGGGTCGAGCGCCGCCTTGATCGCCGGGTTCGCGACCGACACGATCGTGGTGTCGACGAGGATCATGAAGAACCCGATCACGAGCGCCCAGAGCGCCGGCCACGGGTTGGCGGGCCCCTGAACGCGGTGGCCGCCGGTGCGCGAGCCGAGGGGGGTGGAGGTCATAGCCGTGCGGCCTTTCGCTGTGCGAGGTAACGGTCGGAGGGGGAGCGCCCGTCGACGCCCCAGGGGATCGCGTCGCGCTCGAGTCGGGCGAGGACGCCGTCGAGCCAGTCCAGCTCGGCGGCGACGATCGCCGCTTCGCGCTGCACCTCGAGGAGATACTGCTCGGGGACCCCGTCGGCAGCCGCGCGGGCTCCGCCCTCGCTGTGCTGGCGGTGCGCCTCGGCGAGCGCCGCGCGGCGCACGCGCAGCAGCGCGGTCGCCTCGGTGCGATCGAGGTTGTGCGCCTCGGCGAGGGCGACGCGGAACTCGCCCGGCCGGTCGACGCGCGGCAGCTCGCGCCGCACCCATTCGGCGACGGCGTCGCGGCCGGCGGCGGTGAGCGTGTACGTGGTGCGCTCCGGGCGGTTGCCGTCGCGATCGACGCCGACCTCGGCGAGCAGGCCGCACCGTTGAAGGCGCGACACCGTGTGGTAGAGCGTGCCGTGCGTGATCGTGACGAGCCGGTCGGCGCGGCGCTCCAGCAGGAGGCGCTTCATCTCGTAGGGATGCATGTCGCCCTCGCGCAGCAGCGCGAGCACCGTCACGCCGAGCGGCGTGAGGCGATCGAGGACGTCGTCCACGTAGTCCACTCCAATTAGTCCACATGGACTATACACCCGCACGCGTTCGCGCGACGACCGCACGCGGAGCGGTCTGGGATGATGGGCGCGTGACATCCCCCCTCGAGCTTCCCGGCTGGACGCACGTCTACTCGGGCAAGGTGCGCGACCTGTACCTCCCCGTCGCGGGCGACGACGGCCGGATGCTGGTCGTCGCCAGCGACCGCGTCAGCGCGTTCGACCACGTGCTCTCCCCCGGCATCCCCGGCAAGGGCGAACTGCTCACCGCGCTCAGCCTGTGGTGGTTCGACCAGCTCTCCGGCGCCGACGGCGGGCGCCGCATCCCGAACCACCTCGTCGCGGCGCCGGCGCCCGCCGAGGTCTCCGGGCGGGCGATGGTCGTGCGGGCGCTCGACATGCAGCCGATCGAGTGCGTCGTGCGCGGCTACCTCACCGGCTCGGGCTGGGCGGAGTACCGCGAGACGGGGACGGTGTGCGGCATCCGCCTGCCGACGGGCCTGTCCAACGGGGATCGGCTCCCCGCACCGATCTTCACCCCCGCCTTCAAGGCCGCCGTCGGCGAGCACGACGAGAACATCTCGTTCGCGCAGACCGCGGGACTGGTCGGCGAGGCGCGCGCGGAGGAGCTGCGCGACCTGTCGCTGGAGATCTACGAGCGCGCCGCCCGCACCGCCGAGGCGCGCGGGCTGATCCTCGCCGACACGAAGTTCGAGTTCGGGACGGATGCCGACGGCACCCTCGCCCTCGCCGACGAAGTGCTCACGAGCGACTCGTCGCGGTACTGGGACGCCGCCGCCTGGGCGAACGGCACGACCCCCGCCGAGCGCATGGCGAGCTTCGACAAGCAGCTGGTGCGCGACTGGCTCGCCGCGCACTGGGCCGGGCAGGGCGAGCCGCCCGTCCTGCCCGACGACGTCGTGGCCGAGACCGCGGCGCGCTACCGGGCACTGCTCGAGCGCCTCACGACCCCCAGTCCTCGCCGGTAGAATGCCGACACCCCTTCCCCGCCACATCGGAGCGTTTCGAATGCCCACCATCGTCGTCGACGTGATGCCCAAGGCCGAGCTGCTCGACCCGCAGGGGAAGGCTGTCGCCGGCGCGTTCGCGCGGCTCGGCATCGACGACTTCACGGGCGTGCGCATCGGCAAGCGGTTCGAGCTGAGCGTCGACGGCGAGGTGACCGAGGAGGTGCTCGCCACCGCGAGGCGGGTGGCCGCCGACATCCTCTCCAACGCCGTCATCGAAGACGTCGTGGGGATCGAGGTCCAGGACTAGGCCCGACGGCGAGCGGGCCCTATGCCCGCCCCAGCGCCCGGCCCGCCGCCCACAAAAGGGCGAGGTCGCGCCGCAGCTGCGTGATCGTGCGTCGTGCCGAGGCGCGCGAGCGCTGCGCGATGCGCACCAGCGGCCGGGTTTCGGCCGCGGCGCCGCCCTCGACGTGACACGCGAACAGCACGGCGTCGCGATGGTCTCCCAACACGTTCTGCACGGCCATCGCCCGCGCGGCCAGGCGCCGCGCGCGGTGCCTGGCACGCGGCCGCAGCGCGCCGACCTCTATCGCCGCCTCGGCCGCGTAGCGGAGCCGACGGGCGGCCTTGCGCAGCGCGTGGAGCTGCGCCAGCGCCGGCTCGGGCTCGCGCCGGATCGCGCGCACGTCGCGAGGCGAGGGCGTGTGCTCGGCGAGGTCGCGCGCGGTGCCGACGAGCAGGTCGCCGATCGTGTTCGTGGCGGGGAGCTCCGCGAGGTCGCCGAGTGCGGGCGCGTCGGCGAACAGCTCGAGCTCGCGCAACAGCTCGAGGTGCTCCGTCGAGCGCATCCGCTCCAGGAGCGCTTCATGCCCCGCGCGGTATGAGTCGAGCGCGGGCTCGACGATGAGCGGGCTGAGCCCGTCCCACGCCGCGGCCGGCAGCCGTGCGAGCACCGCCTGCCCGTCCCGCGCGCGCACCTCGGCGTCGCGCACCTCGCCGAGCGCGTCGCCCCACGCCTTCAGCCGCCTTCGCCAGTGCTTCGCCGCGGAGCGGTCGAGCACGTCCCGGTACTCCTTCAGGATGCTCCGCAGGCGCCGCACGACGATGCGCGTCTGATGCACGGCGTCGTCCTCGTCGCGCCGCAGCGGCCCCTCCGACACCCGCAGCGAGACGACATGCGTCCGCAGCATCCGTGTGACCGCTTCGCCCGCGGTCTCCCGCTCCGTCATGAGGGCAAGCGTAACGACCGCCCCGGCTAGCATGGAACCCGCATCGAACAGACGGAGGCAAGGCCGTGTCAGCCCGCATCGGGGTCATCACCTTCCCTGGATCGCTCGACGACGGCGACGCGCGCCGCGCGATCCGGATCGCGGGGGCCGAACCGGTCGCCCTGTGGCATGGCTCGCACGACCTCGACGGCGTCGACGCGCTCGTGCTGCCCGGCGGCTTCAGCTACGGCGACTACCTGCGCGCGGGCGCGATCGCCGCGCGCGCGCCGATCATGGCGGAGGTGACGGATGCCGCGCGCCGGGGCATGCCGGTGCTCGGCATCTGCAACGGCTTCCAGATGCTCGTCGAGGCGCACCTGCTGCCGGGAGGGCTCATCCGCAACGCCCATCAGCAGTTCGTCCGCCGCGACCAGCGGCTGCGCGTGGAGAGCGCGGCGACCGCGTGGACGAGCGACTTCGGGCAGGGCCAGGAGATCGTCGTCCCGTTGAAGAACGCCGACGGCGGCTACATCGCCTCGGAGTCCGAGCTCGATCGCCTCGAGGGCGAGGGGCTCGTCGCGTTCCGCTACCTGGGCGTGAACCCGAACGGGTCGCTGCGCGACATCGCCGGGATCGCGAACGAGCGCGGCAACGTGGTCGGGCTCATGCCGCACCCCGAGCACGCCACCGAGCCGGGCTTCGGGCCCGACACCGCCGCGGCGATGCGGTCGGGCGTGGACGGCATCGCGTTCTTCACCTCGGCGATCGCCGCCGTCGCCGCCGCGGCCGCGTGACCTGCGCGCGGGACCTGCGCCGTGCCGGCCGGCGGCCATACGGCGGTACGGTCGGATGGTGAGCTCCGACACCCCGCCCCTGATCGTCTCCGTCCCGACGCAGCAGCTGGCCGACGACCTCGAGCCGTTGCCCGCCGGGGTGGAGCTGTTCGTGTGGGACGGTGAGGCCGCGCCGCCCGCGCGGGCCGGCATCCCCGCCCGCATCGACATCGTGGTGCCCCCGTACCTGAGCGCGGGGCAGATGTACCCGCGGCTCGCGGACGTGCGCACCCGGCTCGTGCAGAGCCAGTCGATCGGATACGACGGCATGGCCGACAGGCTGCCGACAGGCCTCGTGTTCGCGAACGCCGCGAGCGTGCACGAGACCTCGACGGCCGAGCTCGCCCTCGCCCTCGCCCTCGCCGCGCAGCGGCAGCTGCCCGGCTTCGTGCGCGCCCAGGAGCGCGCACAATGGTCGCCCGTCTTCGCCGAAAGCCTCGCCGACCGGCGCGTGCTGCTGCTCGGCTACGGCGGGGTGGGCAAGGCCGTGGCCGCGCGGCTGAAGCCGTTCGAGGTGTCGGTGACGGCGGTGGCGTCCCGGGCCCGCGACGAGGACGGCGTGCACGTGCACGCCGTCGACGAGCTGCCCGCGCTGTTGCCGCGCGCGGACGTCGTGATCCTGACCCTCCCCGCCGGCGAGGCGACCAGGCACCTCGTCGACGACGCGTTCCTGACAGCGCTGCCCGACGGCGCCCTCGTCGTGAACGTCGGCCGGGGACCGATCGTCGACACCGACGCGCTGGTCGAACACGTGCGTCGCGGGCGCATCCGTGCCGCACTCGACGTCACCGACCCCGAGCCGCTGCCGCCCGAACACCCGCTGTGGCGGCTGCCCGGCGTGCTCATCGCGCCGCACGTCGGCGGGGCGTCCAGCGCGATGCGCCCGCGCATCGCGCGGCTCGTGCGCACGCAGATCGAGCGGATGCTGCGCGGCGAACCGCCGCTGAACGTCGTGCTGGAGACCTGATCCCCGGGGCGGCGCGGGCGCGAGCTGCGCGCTCAGGCGCGGAACAACGCGTGCACCTCGCCGGCCACCGCGCGACCGCCCAGGGCCTCCAGCTCCATGAGCACCGTCGTGCCGACGACGACTCCGCCGAGCCGGGAGACGAGCTCGTGCGCGGCCGCGACGGTGCCGCCGGTGGCCAGCACGTCGTCGATGAGCAGCACCCGCGTCCCCGGTGCGATGTCGTCGTGCGCCTCGATCGCCGCGGTGCCGTACTCCAGCGCATAGGACACGGATGCCGCGGGCCGCGGGAGCTTGCCCGCCTTGCGGATCGGCACGAGCCCGACGTCGGCGGCGATCGCCGCGGCGGCGGCGAGCAGGAACCCTCGCGCCTCGATGCCCGCCACGACGTCGAACTCTCCGCGGAACGGGGCGACGAGGGCGTCGACGACGGCGCGCAGCGCGGCGGCGTCGGCCAGCAGCGGCGTGATGTCGCGGAAGAGCACGCCCGGCTCCGGGTAGTCGGGGATGGTCCGGATGAGCTGCTCGGCGCGCTCGAGCCCTGTCGCTGCCACGCGCCCACCCTATCGGTGCGGGCCGGATCGGCGCGGGTCTGCGTGCAGCGGGCGGGTGCGCGACGCGCACCGGGCCTGCAAGCGCTTGCAGTACGCTGGAGCGCATGACTTCGACTGTGTCGACGACGTTCGCAACCGGCACGCAGACCGGCTCGCAGTGGTGGCGCTCCGCCGTGATCTATCAGATCTACCCTCGTTCGTTCGCGGACTCCGACGGCGACGGCGTCGGGGACCTGCGCGGCATCGCGTCGCGGCTGGACGAGGTCGAAGCCCTCGGCGTCGACGCCGTGTGGCTGTCGCCGTTCTACCCGTCGCCGCAGAAGGACGCGGGCTACGACGTCGCGGACTACTGCGACGTCGACCCGCTCTTCGGCACGCTCGCCGACTTCGACGAGCTGCTCGACCGGGCGCATGCGCGCGGCATCCGCGTCATCGTCGACCTCGTCCCGAACCACTCGTCCGACCAGCACGCGTGGTTCCAGGCCGCGCTCGCCGCCGCCCCGGGCAGCGCCGAGCGCGCCCGCTACGTGTTCCGCGACGGGCGCGGCGAGCACGGCGAGCTGCCCCCGAACAACTGGGAGTCGGTGTTCGGCGGGGCGGCGTGGACGCGCGTCGTCGAGGCGGACGGAGCGCCGGGGCAGTGGTACCTGCACCTCTTCGACGCCTCGCAGCCCGACTTCGACTGGTCGAACCCCGAGGTGCACGAGGAGTTCCGCCGCGTGCTGCGGTTCTGGCTCGACCGCGGGGTCGACGGCTTCCGCGTCGACGTCGCCCACGGGCTCGTGAAGGAGAACGGCCTCCCCGACTACACGCCTCCCGTCGGCGCCGGCTCGATGGGCGGGGACGAGGCCTCCGCCCCGTACTGGGGGCAACCGGACGTGCACGACATATACCGCGACTGGAACACTCTCCTCGCCGGCTACGACGGCGATCGCGTGCTGTGCGCGGAGGCGTGGCTTCCCACCATCGCGCAGACCGCGATGTGGGTGCGCCCTGACGAGATGCACCAGGCCTTCAACTTCGAATACCTCGAGACCGGGTGGGATGCCGCCCAGCTGCGCGCCGTGATCGACTCGTCGCTGCGCGAGTACGCCGCCGTCGGCGCGCCGAGCACGTGGGTGCTGTCGAACCACGACGTCGTGCGGCACGCGACGCGCCTGGCGCTCACCGCCGAGAACCCCCACGGCCACGGCATCGGCCCCGGCTCTCCGGGCCAGCCGATCCCCGAGCTGGGTCTGCGGCGCGCCCGGGCGGCGACGGCCCTCATGCTCGCGCTCCCCGGCTCCGCCTACCTGTATCAGGGCGAGGAGCTGGGCCTTCCCGAGGTGATCGACATCCCCCCCGCCGCTCGCCAGGACCCGACGTGGTTCCGTACGAACGGCGAGCGCTACGGGCGGGACGGATGCCGCGTGCCCCTGCCGTGGGAGGCGTCTGCGCCCGGCTACGGCTTCAGCGCGAACGGCGCGGCCTGGCTGCCGCAGCCCGCGCAGTGGGCGGACCACGCGCGCGACGTGCAGGCGGGCGATCCCGCATCGACGCTGAACCTGTACCGACGGCTCCTGGCCGAGCGGCGCGAGCGCGGCCTCGGCGTCGGGTCGCTGGAATGGCTCGACGGGGCCGCCCCGGACACCATCGCATTCCGAAACGGGAATGTTCTGGTGGTGTCCAACCTGGGCGACCGCGGCGTGCCGCTCCCCGCCGGGCGCGTGATCGCCGCCAGCGAGCCCCTCCACGGCCCGGAGCTGCCCCCCGACACGACGGTCTGGCTCGAACGGGGGTAGACCGTGGTCGGCATCGACGAGGTCGCACGCCTGGCCGGCGTCTCCACGGCGACGGTGTCGCGGGCGCTGAGCGGGCGGGGACACGTGTCGGCGACCACGCAGCTGCGGGTGAAGGCCGCGGCCGACAGCCTCGGCTACGTCGTGTCGGCGTCGGCGTCGAGTCTCGCCTCCGGTCGCACACGCAACATCGGCGTGCTCATGCCGCACCTCGACCGCTGGTTCTTCAGCATGGTGCTCAGCGGCGTCGCGACCACCCTGATGCGCCAGGGCTACGACATCACGCTCTACAACCTCACCGACGACCTCGACGTGCGGCACAGCGTCTTCGAGACGTTCCTCAAGCGCCGCCGCATCGACGCGGTCATCGCGATCTCGATCGAGCTGAACGATCACGAGCTCGAGCGCCTCGGCGGCCTGGGCCTGCCGGTCATCGCGATCGGCGGCCCGAACCCGCGCCTGACGGCGCTCAGCGTCGACGACGTGGCCGTCGCGCGCCTGGCCACCGAGCACCTCATCGCGCTCGGTCACCGCGAGATCGCGCACATCGGCGCGAGCCCCGAGTTCGACGTCGACTTCCACATCCCCACGCGCCGTCGGCAGGGCTTCGAGCAGGCGCTGGCGGATGCCGGCATCCCCGCCCGCGGCGAGCTGTTCGAACCCGCCGACTTCACGATCGAGGGCGGTTTCCGCGCGGCCAGGCGGCTGCTCGTCCGCGGCGACACCGCGCCCACAGCGATCTTCGCCGGGTCCGACGAGATGGCGGTGGGTGCTGTGCTCGCGGCCCGCGAGCTGGGCTGTCGGGTGCCGGAGGACGTGTCGATCGTCGGGATCGACGGGCACGAGCTCGGCGAGTTCTTCCGGCTCACCACCGTCGACCAGTTCCCGCTCAACCAGGGCGAGCGCGCCGCCCGGGCCGTGCTCGCCGAGCTCGAGGGCAGCGCCCCGGTCGCCGAGCACGCGACCGGCCGGCTGCCCTTCGAGCTCGTCGTGCGCGAGAGCACCGCGCGGCCGCCCGCCCCCGGTCGTCGAGCGAGCAAACCTCCCGGTCGTCGAGCGAGCGAACCTCCCGGTCGTTGAGCGAGCGAACCCCCCGGTCGTCGAGCGAGCAAACCCCCCGGTCGTTGAGCGAGCAACCCCCCCGGTCGTTGAGCGAGCGAACCCCCC
>JASGDZ010000145.1:0-3339 GCA_047606835.1 Microbacterium sp.
GCCCCCTGGTAGGCCACCGACGAGTCGAGGTAGCGGTCCTGGATGACGACCTCCCCGCGATCCAGGGCGGGACGCACGAGCGTCGCGATGTGATGTGCCCGGTCGGCGGCGTAGAGCAGGGCCTCCGCGCGCGGCGCGATGTCGCCGCGATGATGCAGCACGATGTCGCGGATCAGCACGCCCACCTCGGTGCCGCCCGGCTCGCGCGTGCGCACCACGGTGCGGCCCTGCGCGCGCAGCCACTCCTCCAGGAGCGCCGCCTGCGTCGTCTTGCCCGCGCCGTCGCCGCCCTCGAAGGTCACCCACAGGCCGGGGCGCGATCCCGCCGGCGCGTTCCGTCTCGCCCGCGGCTCGCTCAACGACCGTCCGTCACTTCTTCGCGGGCGTCTTGCGCGCCGGAGCGCGACGCGCCGTGCGCTTGGGAGCGGGACCCTTGGCGCGCTTGTCGGCCAGCAGTTGCACGGCGCGCGCGAAGTCGACGTCGTCGACGCTCTCCCCGCGCGGGATGGTGGCGTTCGTCTCGCCGTCGGTCACATAGGGCCCGAACCTGCCGTCCTTGAGCTTGATCGGCTTGCCGCTGACGGGGTCGGCCTCGAACTCCTTGAGCGCGCTGGAGGCGCTCCGCGCGCCGTACTTCGGCTGCGCGTAGACGGCGAGCGCCTCCTCCAGCGTGATGTCGAAGAGCTGCTGCTCGCTGGGCAGCGTGCGTGAGTCGGTGCCCTTCTTCAGGTACGGCCCGTAGCGCCCGTTCTGCGCGGTGATCGTCTCACCGCTGTCGGGGTCGGTGCCCACGACCCGGGGCAGGTCGAGCAGACGCAGCGCCGTGTCGAGGTCGACGGTGTCGACCGACATCGTCTTGAACAGCGACGCGGTGCGGGGCTTGGGCGCGGCATCCTTCTTCTTCGTCGTCCTCTTCTTCGCAGTCGGCTCGTGCGCGGCGACCGGTTCCGCAGCCGGTCGAAGGGCGCCCGTGGCCTCGTCGACCGTCTCCGGTGCGGGCTCGACCTCCTGCACGTAGGGGCCGAAGCGACCGTCCTTGACGACGACGGTCTTGCCGTTGGCGGGATTGACGCCGAGCACGCGGTCGCCCGCGACCGGGGCCTCGATGAGTTCGCGCGCACGCTCGGCGGTGAGCTCGTCGGGGGCGAGGCCCTCCGGGATGTTGACGATGCGCGGCTTCGCGTCAGGGGCGGCGGGGTCGGCGACCTCCAGGTACGGACCGTATTTGCCCAGGCGCAGCGCGACGCCCTCCGCGATCGGCGTCGCGTTGATCTCGCGCGCGTCGATCTCGCCCAGGTTGTCGACGATGTTGCGCAGGCCGACCTGGTCCTCGGAGCCGAAGTAGAACTCCTTGAGCCACTCCGCGCGTCCCTGCTCGCCGCGGGCGATCGCGTCGAGGTCGTCTTCGAGCGCCGCCGTGAAGTCGTAGTCGACGAGGTCGGCGAAGTGCTGTTCGAGCAGCCGCACGACGCTGAACGCGAGCCAGCTGGGCACGAGCGCCTGACCGCGCTTGGTGACGTAGCCGCGGTTGAGGATGACGTCGATGATGCTCGCGAACGTCGACGGCCGGCCGATTCCCTTCTCCTCGAGCGCCTTCACGAGACTCGCCTCGGTGTAGCGGGGCTTGGGGCTCGTCGCATGTCCCTTCGACGCGACGTCCTGCAGCCGCAGCACGTCGCCGACGGCGAGCGCGGGCAGCGACTGGTCCTCAGCCTTGTCGGCGTCGCCGCGCCGCTCGTCGCGACCCTCCTCGTACGCCTCCAGGAACCCCTTGAAGGTGTACACGGTGCCGGATGCCGTGAGCTCGGCGACACGGCCGCCGGCGTCCACCAGCAGGGTCACCGTGGTCGTCTCGTACTTCGCGTCGGACATCTGGCTCGCGATCGTGCGCTTCCAGACGAGGTCGTAGAGACGCTGCTCGTCGCGGTCGAGCCCCCCGGACACCTCGGCGGGAGTGCGGAAGTGCTCGCCAGAGGGACGGATGGCCTCGTGCGCCTCCTGCGCGTTCTTGCTGTTGCTGCGGTACACCCGCGGGTTCAGCGGCACCGCGCGGGACCCGTAGAGGGCGACCGCCTGCTCGCGCGCCGCCTGAACCGCCTGCGTCGACAGCGCCGTGGAGTCGGTGCGCATATAGGTGATGAAGCCCTTCTCGTAGAGCCGCTGCGCGACGCCCATGGCATGCTTGGCGCTCATGCCGAGCTTGCGACCGGCCTCCTGCTGCATCGTCGAGGTGGTGAAGGGCGGCTTGGGGCTGCGCGTGCCGGGCTTGGCCTCCAGGTTCGAGACGGATGCCTGGCCGGCGGCCTCGATCGCCGCGGCGAGCTCGGCGGCCTGCCGCTCGTCGAGCACCAGCACGGGCTTGCGCAACTGACCGCGGTCGTCGAAGTCGGTGCCGCGGGCCAGCGGCGCCTTGTCGACGCGGGCCAGGCGCGCGGTGAACGACTCCGCCTCGGCCCCGGCGGCCGGCGTCGTGAGGGCGAGCGCCTCCAGGTCCCAGTACGACGCCGAGACGAACGCCATGCGCTCGCGCTCGCGATCGACGACCAGGCGCGTCGCGGCGGACTGCACACGGCCGGCGGACGTGCCCTGCTGCACCTTCATCCACAGCACGGGGCTGACATCCCAGCCGTACAGGCGATCGAGGATGCGGCGCGTCTCCTGCGCGTCGACGAGCGCGAGGTCGAGCTCGCGGGTGTGCTCGACGGCCGCCCGGATGGCGTCCTTCGTGATCTCGTGGAACACCATGCGACGCACCGGCACCTTCGGCTTCAGCGTCTCCAGCAGATGCCACGCGATGGCCTCGCCCTCGCGGTCCTCATCCGTGGCGAGGAGGAG
Organism: Microbacterium sp.; assembly: GCA_047606835.1. Lineage (GTDB taxonomy): Bacteria > Actinomycetota > Actinomycetes > Actinomycetales > Microbacteriaceae > Microbacterium. The sequence continues at coordinate 2,836 of JASGDZ010000145.1, forward strand.
CTCGTCGGCGGTCTTGAGCGCTCGCTTGAGCTCGCTGACGGTCTTGCGCCCGCGGTCGCTCTCCACGTAGTACGGGTCGAAGTCGTTCTCGATGTCGATCGAGTACTTGCCGTACGCCTGCTTCTTGTCGGCGGGGATGTCCTTCTTGTCGGCGAGATCGCGGATGTGCCCGACCGAGCTCAGCACCTCGTAGCCGTCGCCCAGGTACCCCTGGATCGACCTCATCTTCGTGGGTGACTCGACGATCACGAGCTTCTTGCCTTGTGCCAACGGGGGCGTCCTTTCTCCGAAGCACACCATACACACCGTCGGCCACACCGTTCGCCGTGAACCTCATGGCGGCCCCGCCCGCGCCGCGGCGATCGCGGCCAGGCGGCCGAACGGCATCGACACCCGCACCGTCGCCACGAGCCCGTCGAGCCCGCAGTCGACCAGGCGGGCCCCGTTGTGCCGCGCGGCCTCGTCCGCCAGCGCGCACGGCTCGCCCGGCACGGCCCCCGAGGC
>JASGDZ010000146.1:0-5593 GCA_047606835.1 Microbacterium sp.
CGGCACGGCCGGCGCCGGCTGTTCCCGCTCGGGGCGGGCTATCTCCTCGACGGAGAGCTCGTGCGGCTCGTCGCGCCGGCGGCGCGAGCGGCGACGGCGCGGCAGCGCACGGCGTCTGGCTCGTTCGCCGCGGAGGCGTCGCGGGCGCGCGTCGCGCGGGCGAGCCGCATCCTCGTGGAGGGGCGCCACGACGCCGAGCTCGTGGAGAAGGTGTGGGGCGACGACCTGCGGGTCGAGGGGGTCGTGGTCGAGTATCTGCAGGGCGTCGACCTGCTGGATGCCGCGCTGCGCGACGACCCGCCGTCCCCCGGCCGCCGATACGGCGTGCTCGTGGACCACCTCGTGCCGGGCTCGAAGGAGTCGCGCATCGCGAGTCGGATCGCGGCAGGCCCGCACGGCGCGCACGTGCTGATCGTGGGGCACCCGTTCATCGACGTGTGGCAGTGCGTCACGCCTCGGGCCCTCGGCATCGCGGCGTGGCCGGAGGTGCCGCGCGGCGTCGACTGGAAGACCGGCGTGTGCCGCGCGCTCGGCTGGCCGTGCGACACCCCGGCCGACCTCGCCCGCGCATGGCAGCGGGTGCTCGGCGCGGTGTCGAGCTACCGCGACCTGGAGCCGGCCCTGCTCGGCCGCGTCGAACAGCTCATCGACTTCGTCACCGCCTCCGGTGGTTGAGCAGCCGGCGTATCGAAACCCGGCGACCGCGTCGCTCGAAAGCTACCCTTGACGACGTGCCCGAGACGCGACCGTTCCGCGATGCGCCGGTGTCGTTCGTGCGCCGCAGCGGCCGGATGTCACCGGCACAGGAGCGCGCCTTCGCCGAGCTCGCGCCGCGCTACCTGCTCGAGGTGCCGCGCGGCCTCGCCGCCACGTCGGTGCACCCCGCGGCGGCGCTCGACCCGGTCACCGAGTACGGCCGCCGGGCGCCGCTCATCGTGGAGATCGGCTCGGGCCAGGGGCACGCGATCGTGCACGCGGCATCCGCCCGCCCCGGCGACGACTTCCTCGCCGTCGAGGTGTTCCGCGCGGGCCTTGCCCGCACGATGCTCGACGCCGATCGCGCCGGCGCGCGCAACCTGCGCCTCGTGGAGGCCAACGCGCCCGAGGTGCTGGAGCACCTGCTGCCGGAGGCATCCGTCCACGAGGCGTGGGTGTTCTTCCCCGACCCGTGGCACAAGACCAAGCACCACAAGCGCCGGCTCGTCAAGCCGGGGTTCGGCACCCTCGCGGGCCGCGCGCTGGTCGACGGCGGGATGCTGCGCCTCGCCACCGACTGGGAGGACTACGCGCTGCAGATGCGCGCGGTGCTCGACGGAGAGCCCGCGCTCGAGCGCGCGTTCGAGGGAGAGTGGGCGCCGCGCTTCGACGGCCGCGTGCTCACGGCGTTCGAGCGCAAGGGGGAGCGCGCGGGCCGCGCCATCCGCGACCTGACCTACCGCCGCCGGGCGCGCTGAACCGTGCCCGCACATCCGTCCGCTGCGGGCATCGCGCTGCCGCGGGCGTCGGTGGGGCTCGTGCCGGCGGCGTTGACGTGCGCGGCGGCGCCCGCGTTCTTCGTCGCGCGCGTCCCGTGGTTCGGCTGGGCGCTGCTGGCTGCGGGGATCGCGCTCGCCTTCGCGGTGCGGGGCCGGCTGGCGGCGGAGCGCCGGGAGCCCGTGGATGTCGTGCCAGGCCTGTGGCGCGATCTGTCGCTGATCGCGGTCGGACTCCTCGTCGTGAGCGCCATCCCGCTTCAGGCGCAGCTCGACGACGTGTCGATGCTGCGGTTCGCGCTCGCTCTCGGCGGCGCGGTCGCGGCGCCCTATCTCGTGTCGCGGTTCGCGCTCGGCGAGCACGCGATCCGCTTCCCGTGGCGCGGCGGCGGACGGTGGAGGCGGTTCCAGTGGGCGTGGCTGGCGGGCGTGCTGGCGCTCGGCTGGCTGATCCTGCCGTTCTACTTCATCGAGTCGGGCGTGTATCGGAACTGGCCGGCCGTCGACACGCCCGCGCTCGTCGCACGCCTGTTCGTCGGCGTCGGGGCGGTCGGGATCTGGGACGAGCTGTTCTTCGTCTGCACCGTGTTCGCGCTGCTGCGGCGGCACTTCCCGACGTGGCAGGCGAACGTGCTGCAGGCGATCGTCTTCGTGTCGTTCCTGTGGGAGCTCGGCTATCGTGCGTGGGGGCCGCTGCTGACCGTCCCGTTCGCGCTATTGATGGGGTGGATCTTCGTGCGCACCCGCTCGCTCGGCTACGTCGTGACGGTGCACCTGCTCTTCGACGCCGTGGTGTTCGCGGTGCTCGTGCACGCGCACGATCCGGGGCTGCTGGACGGACTGTTCCTCGTGTCGCCCACCCGCTGAACCTTCACCGTGAAGGTGACGTAGAGGTGACTTCCGGACGAGGTCTTGACCTTCACGGCATCCCGAGTAGATTCACTCCTGCGAAGAGAAAACGGAAACGGACAGCTCGCAAGAGAGGGACACAGAAACCGCAGATCGCACTGATGAACGCCCCTGGTGCTTCGGCGCCGGGGGCGTTCTTCGTGTGCGCTTCGCTCGTCGGTGGCACCACCCGCCGGCGACCGCGGCGTCGGCGCGTTCGACGTGAACTGGTGCCCCCGACAGGAATCGAACCTGCGACCTTTGGTACCGGAAACCAACGCTCTATCCCCTGAGCTACGGAGGCGTACCGATCGAGGATATCAGGGCGCGTCGCCGGCGCCCGCCGCATCCGCCGCTTCCTCCAGACGGCGGATGTCGTCGGCGAGCCGCGCTGCGAGATAGGCGTGACCCGCGGTGGAGGGGTGGTTCTTCCCCTCGCCGGTGTCGATCACGGCGTGGTAGTTCGCCGCGGTGATCCACTCCTGCGCGATCGGTGAGATGTAGGTCCAGCCGCGCGCCCGCGCGAGCTCGGCGAGGTCTGCGTCGATGAGCGCCGTCTTCTCCTCCACGGGCAGCACGTGCGGAGCAGGTCCGACGATGACCACGTGCGCCTCGGGGAAGATCTCCGAGAGCCGGTCCCAGGCCCCGGTGACGGCGGCGCGGTAGCCTTGCGGGTACCGCCCGCGATCGTTGATCGATCCCTGCACGATGACGAGATCGGGGCGCAGCGCGGGGTCGAGTGCGGCGATCCGCTCGCCGAACGACCCGCCGTCGAGCCCCGGCCGCAGATAGCCGCTGCCGCGCACGCCGTCGACGGTGACATCCCACCCGAGCGTGCGGCCGAGCACGTAGGCGTAGCCCTCCGTCGGGACAGCGGCCGCCTGACCGTAGGTCCACGAGTCGCCGAGGATCAGCACCCGGGCGTGCTCGGGCAGCGACAGCGCGACGGGCGCGGGCGCCGCGCCGGCACCGTCCGCGACGCCGCCAGAAACGGGCGCGTCCGACCCTGTCCAGGGATGCCAGCCGGCCAGCACGCACACCAGCGCGACCGCGATCGCGAGGAGTGCGAGCGGCCACGGCGACTGCCGCGTGCGCTCCGGTGCGGACCGGGCCATGAGAGGAGGATATGCGACGCGGCATCCACCCGCGCGCCCCGTCTGCACGCGCCGCGCCGCGCGGGCTGCGGACGCCATAGGATTGCCCGGTGCACCGTGTCGTGACGGCCTCCCTCGACCTCGAGATCGCGTCCTCCGTCGATCTCATCTTCACGCTCGCCGTCGCGCAGTCGGTGCCCGTCGTGAGCGAGCAGCTCGCGTTCACGCAGGGCGACCGGCAGTACACCGCGAGCGAGATCGTCGACCAGTCCGGCAGCCGACTGCATCGCCTCGCGGTCGAGGCGGGACTGCTCGAAGTGCGGTACGAGGCGACGGTGCAGGGACAGTCCGGCGCGACGCACACGAGCGACCTCGAGGCCATCGTGTATCTGCGGCCGAGCCGCTATTGCCAGTCCGACGAGGTGTTCGGCCAGGCGCGGCGGCAGTTCCGCGGGCTGCAGGGACTCGACCTGATCGCGGCGGTCTCCGACTTCGTGGCCACAAGCACGACGTACACGCCCGGTCTCTCGCACGGCACCGACAGCGCCGTGACGACGCTGATGACGGGGCAGGGCGTGTGCCGCGACTACGCGCACGTGACGATCGCGCTGCTGCGTGCGATGGACGTGCCGGCGCGCTACGCGGCCTGCTACGCGCCGGGTCTGCAGCCGATGGACTTCCACGCCGTCGCCGAGGCGTATCACGACGGCACCTGGTACGTCATCGACGCCACGCGGCTGGCGAACCGCTCCACGCTGGTGCGCATCGCGACCGGGCGGGATGCCGCGGACTGCGCGTTCCTCAGCTACCACGGCGCGCACGTGGGCCTGGAGCGCATGCGCGTCGACGCGTGGGTGGCCGGAGAGGACGGCCTCGACGTGTCGGATGCCGCGGCCGACGACCACTCGGAGCTCGTCCAGCTCGCCTGATGCGGCGTGTCGTGTGTGCGCCCGCGACCCGCGCGCGGCTCCGTGCTCACTGAGACAGCTCGTTGCGCGCGAGACGCGGCGGCGTGTGACGCGCAACGAGCTGTCTCAGCATCCCGACCCCGGCCCGCGCGGCCCGCGCCCGACGGCCCAGGCTCGCCCCCGCGAAACGTAGACTTGTCGGGCCATGGATCCCGAAGCCCTCTCCGCCGTGCTGCTCGATGTCGTCCGACCCCTCGCGCACCAGCGCCGACCGGGATCGGCCGACGGGCTGCGGGCATCCGACTTCCCGTTGGAGCGCCCGAAGAACCGCGATCACGGCGACTGGGCCTCCAACGCCGCGCTCAAGCTCGCCAAGCCCCTCGGCGCGAGCCCCCGCGAGCTCGCCGCCGAGATCGCCGGCGCCCTCGCGCAGACCCCCGGCATCGCGAGCGTCGACGTCGCCGGCCCCGGTTTCGTCAACATCCGCCTGGATGCCGCCGCCGCCGGCTCCCTCGCCAAGACGATCGTCGACGCCGGCGCCGCCTACGGCACGAACGACACGCTCGAAGGCGAGGTCATCAACCTCGAGTTCGTGTCGGCGAACCCGACCGGCCCGATCCACCTCGGCGGCACGCGCTGGGCGGCCGTCGGCGATGCGCTGGCCCGCATCCTCTCCTCCCAGGGCGCGAAGGTCACCCGCGAGTACTACTTCAACGACCACGGCGCGCAGATCGACCGTTTCGCGCGCAGTCTCGTCGCCGCGCACGAGGGGCGCCCGACGCCGGAGGACGGCTACGGCGGCGACTACATCCGCGACATCGCCCGCCGCGTCGCGCTCGCGTACGACGGCGACCTCGACGCCCTCGAGCCCGACGCCAAGCAGGAGGCGTTCCGCGGGCTCGGCGTCGGGTTCATGTTCGACGAGATCAGGCAGAGCCTGCACGAGTTCGGCGTCGACTTCGACGTCTACTTCCACGAGAACGACCTGCACACCTCCGGAGCCGTCACCCGCGCGGTCGAGCGGTTGCGCGAGCTCGGCCACATCTTCGAGGAGGACGGAGCGGTCTGGCTGCGCTCTACCGCGTTCGGCGACGACCGCGACCGCGTGGTCATCCGCTCCAACGGGACCCCGGCGTACATCTCCGGCGACCTCGCCTACTACCTCGACAAGCGCGAGCGCGGCTTCAACCGCTGCATCATCATGCTCGGCGCCGACCACCACGGCTACATC
>JASGDZ010000147.1:0-18065 GCA_047606835.1 Microbacterium sp.
GTGTCGGGGGCCCGCGGCGCGGGCCCCCGACACCCGCCTCGAAAGGATCCCCGCCATGTCCTCGACCCTCCGATCCCGTCGCGCGGCGGCGCTCCTGCTCGGCATGGGCGCCACCGCGCTCGCCCTGTCCGCGTGCACCACGCCCACGCCCACGCCCACCGGCGCGGCCGCCGAGGGGCTGCCCGCGGACGCCACGATCGAGCAGTACCAGGCCGCGTTCGAGGATGTCGAGCCCATCGTGCTGCGCTTCCAGACCTCCGGCACCGAAGGATCGCTGCCCAACGCCGCACCCGAGGCGTACGCGGCCGCCGTCGAGGAGTGGTCGGGCGGCAAGATCACCTTCGAGTGGGGGTACTCCAACGCCTTCGTGCCCACCGCCACGGAGTGGGCGGCGGGGCTCGCGGACGGGCGCATCGACATCGGGCAGTTCGCGCCGTACTACAACCCGGACGTGTTCCCGCAGCTCAACGCCGTCACCGACGCGACCTTCCTGGAGGGCAACCGCCCGCTGTCCACGCTCGTGAGCACGGGGTGGCTCACCGAGACGGTGCTCGGCACGGCCGCGTACGCCGAGGAGGCGGAGGCCGGAGGCATCCACCTCCTCACCCTCGCCCCGACGGCCAACATCCCTGGCGTGTTCTGCGCGAAGGAGCTGTCGTCGCTCGCCGACTTCTCGGGCGTCGCCGTCAGCGCGTCGGGCTCCGGGCGGGTCGAGCAGCTCTCGTCGCTCGGCTTCGCCCCGCAGTCGATCGCGTTCACCGAGCTGTACGAGGCGCTCGAACGAGGCGTCGTGCAGTGCGGCAGCACCGTGCCCTCGGCACTCGACTCGATCGGCGCCGTGCCCCTCGTCCCCCACGCGATCGCCGACCCCGAGGCGGCGCTCGTGGGCTTCCCGATCTTCCTCGCGGTGGGGTCGGAGAAGTGGGACTCCCTGCCGCTGGTCGCCCAGCAGCTGCTGTTCGACCGCCTCGGGGTGTTCTTGACCACCGAGGTGCAGGCGCGCTCGGAGCGCAACGCGCGCTGGCTCGCGGACACGACCGCGGCGGGCGGCGGCATCAACGCGCTCGCGGCGGACGCGCGGGCGCGACTGCTGGAGACCAACGAGAAGCTGCTCGCGGAGATCGCCGAGCGCGGGGCCGACGTCGACGCCTTCGAGGCGGCCGTCGCCAAGTGGCGCGCGATCGTCGAAGACGAGCTCTACCCCGAGGTCGGCGACTCCCTGGAGAGCTTCCTCACCGACGGCGTGTACGACGAGCTCGACTTCCAGCTGTTCGCCGACCGGTTCTACGACGAGGTGCTGCAGGCGCATCGCCCCGGATCGTGACGTCCGTTCAGGGATGCACCGCCACCCGGAGGGCGCCCGCGGACTTCTCGCGGGCGACCTCGAAGGCCCGCACGGCCTCGTCGATGCCGAACCGGTGCGTGATGAGCGACTCCGCGATCGTCGGATCGGAGGCGAGCATGCTCGCGACGTGGGCGATCTCCGGCTGTCCGTCGCTGTGCTGCGCGAAGCCGATCGAGGGCATCATGCTGACCTCCTTCAGGAAGGCCGCACGATAGGGCCAGCTGATGTCGGGCGGGTAGACGCTGACACTGGAGACGACGCCGCGGGGCCGCGCCAGCTCGAACGCGCGAGCCAGTCCGCTCTCGGACCCGCTGGCCTCGATCACGACGTCGTAGTCGGCCGTCGGCGCACCCGCGCCGTAGCGCTCGCCGAGCTCGATCTGATGCGGATGCCGCGCCAGCAGCGCGACCTCGGCGGCCCCCTGCCGGCGCGCCGCGAGCACCGCGAGGATGCCGATCGCCCCGCCGCCGACGACGGCGACGCGGGAGGCGGCATCCACCCCCGCGTTGGCCACCGCGTGCCACGCGACGGCACCGGGCTCGGCCAGTGCGGCGTCGCGCACGTCGAGCCCGGCGGGCACGGGGATGAGCGACTCGGCGGGCACCCGGAAGTACTCCGCCATCCCCCCGGCGACCGTCATGCCCAGGATCTCGCGCCCCGTGCGCGCACAGAGGTGGCGCATGCCCCGATCGCACCACCGGCACGCGCGGCACCCGAACACGCCCTCCATGATGACGGGCGTGCCGTCGTCGGTCACCCCGGAGATCTCGTGGCCGATGAACTGCTCCGACCCTCGCTTGAGATAGTTCAGATCCGACCCGCAGATCGTCACCGCCACCACGCGCACCAGCACGCCGGAGCCGTTGGGCTCGTCGATGTCGACGACCTCGACGTCGCCGGCCCTGCCCTTGACGGCCCTCATGCGATCAGCGCCCCGCCGTCGACGACGAGCACCTGGCCGGTGACGAACTCCGCCTGCCGCGAGGCGAGATACACCGCCGCCGCGCCGATCTCGTCGGGGTGGGCGCGGTCGCGGGGGACGGCCGTCTCGCGCAGCATCCCCGCCAGCAGCTCGGGGCGCTCGGCCGCGAGCCGCGAGAACACACCTCCGCCGGGGTGATAGCGGCTCCCGGCGCTGATCGCGGCGGCCGCCTCCTCGGGATCGGTGGGACGCGTGCGGTAGGGCGCGACGGCGTTGACGGTCACTCCCGCCTTCCCGACCTCCAGCGCGAGCACCTTCGTGAACGAGTGCACGGCGCCCTTCGCCGCCGAGTAGACGGCCATGTACCGGTCCCCCATGAGCGCCGACGTCGAGCCGATGTTGATGATCCGCCCCGATCCGCGCTCGAGCATGTGCGGCAGGACGGCGTGCGTGACGTTGAGCACCGAGACGAGGTTGAGCGAGATGTCGGCGTTCCAGTCCTCGGGCCGGGACGAGCTGAACGGCTCGACGTCGGCGTTGCCGCCCACGCCGTTGACCAGGACGTCGACCGCGCCGAACCGCTCGATGACGTCGGCGACCAGCGCCGTCGCGTCGTCGTGGCGCGTGACGTCGGTGGGACGCCAGAACGTGTCGGCGGCGCCGCGCTCGCGCGCCTGGCGCAGCACCCGCTCCCCGGCCTGCGCGTCGCGGCCCACCGCCACGACGCGCGCCCCCTCGTCCGCGAACGACAGCAGGACGCCCCGGCCGATGTTCGACGTGGCCCCCGTGACGATGACGACCTTGCCTGCCAGCGACGTGTCCATGGCGTCAGCGGTTGGTGCGCCCGAAGTCCACCGGCAGCTGCACGCCGGTGACGTGCCTGGCCTCGTAGGACGAGATCCAGGCGACCGCGGCGGCCATGTCCTCGACCTCGTTCCACTTGACCGGCATCGTGCCCGCGAAGAACAGGCCCCACAGCTCGGGCTGCTCTTCGAGCCGCGCCCGCAGCCCCGGCTTGAGCGCGGTGTTGACGCCGTGCGGATGCACGGAGTTGACCCGGATGCGGTAGGGCGCGAGCTCGTTCGCCAGCGCCTTCGCGAGGCCCGTGACGCCGTGCTTGGCCGCGACGTAGTCGGCCGTGAAGGGCAGCCCGATCAGCCCGGCGACGGAGCTGATGAAGGTGATCGCGCCACCCTGCTTCTGGTCGATCAGCACGGGGATGGCCGCCTTCGCGGTGTGGAACGCGCCGGTCAGGTTGACCCCGATCGTCTCGTCCCAGCTCTCCGGCGTGATCTCCCACGCGTTGGCGGTGTTGGTCATGCCCGCGTTGGCGATCACGACGTCGAGCCTGCCGAGCTCGTCGACGCCGCGCTCGACGGCCGCCTTCACCGCGTCGAAGTCGCGCACGTCCGCCTTGGCCGTCACGATGCGTCGGCCCAGCGACTCGACGATGCTCGCCGTCTCTTCCAGGTCGTCGGCGGTCGCGGTCTGGTACGAGGTCGTCGCGAGGTTCGCCGCGAGGTCGATCGCGATGATGTCCGCGCCCTCTCTGGCCAGCCGCTCGGCGAACGCTCGCCCCTGACCGCGCGCGGCGCCGGTGATGAACGCCACCTGGCCCTCGAACCGGCGGGCGTCCGGCAGCGCCGGAATGGGGGCTTCGGGGATCTCCTCAGACATCGTCGTCCTTCCTCGTGTGTGCGATGTGCGGCGCGCTGACCCGCCCGGTCAGACGCGCTCGTCGACGGCCGCCGGGGTGAGCACGAGCCCCTCCAGGTCGCCCGCGGCTCGCCACTGCTCCAGCAGCGCGAAGTACTTCGTGGAGGTGCCGGGGAAGTTGACGATCTTCTTCGGCCGCTCCTGCGGATGGCCCTCGTTGTTCCACCGGCCCGGCGTGCAGTCCTCCAGGAACTTCCCGCTGCCCAGGAGCGCGAGGCCGGACCCGCCCGCCACGAGCTCGACGTACGCCTCCTCCGCCTCGCGCGACGGGTCGCCGACGACTGCGCGCCCCTCCAGCTCGGCGATCACGGCGGCGATGTGGATGCCGGTCTCCTCGAGCGTGTGCACGAAGTTGACGCCCGCCGTGCCCTGGTATCCGGTCGTGGGCAGCATGAAGAAGTTCGGGAAGCCGCTCGTCATGACGCCGTGGAACGTCTCGGGGCCGTCCGCCCACTTCTGCGAAAGCCGCTGGCCGTCGCGTCCGACGAGATCGAAGCCGATCCGGTCGGTGTAGCTGGAGTCCTGGTCGAAGCCGGTCGCGAGGATGATGCAGTCGAGCTCGTACTCGACTCCGCCGGCCACGACGCCGTGCTCCGTGATCCGCTCGATGCCGCGGCCCTCGGTGTCGACGAGGGTGACGTTGGGCCGGTTGAAGGTGGAGAGGTACTCGTCGTGGAACGTGGGGCGCTTGCACTGGTACCGGTAGTACGGCTTCAGGCGCTCGGCGACCTCGGGGTCGGTCACGATCGACGAGACCCGCGCGCGGATGCTCTCCATGTGCTCGAGATCGAGCTCCTCGCGCTTGAGCGCGCGCTCCTCGGGGCTCAGGTCGTCGAAGACGTTGCCGAGCATCGCCTTGTAGAACACCGTCCACGCGTCGCCCACGAGATCCTCGGAGACGGGCTCTCCGTTCGTGATCAGGGTGAAGTTCTCCCGACGCCGCTTCTGCCAGCCGGGCTCCAGCGAGGTCATCCACTCCACGTCGGTCTCGGAGTTGTTCCGTTCGGCGACCGTCGAGGGCGTGCGCTGGAACACGTAGAGATGCTCGGCCGACGCTCCCAGCGGCGCCACGATCTGGATCGCGGACGCACCCGTGCCGATGACGCCGACCCGCTTGTCGCCGAGCTTGTCGAGCTTGCTGCGCGAATCGCCGCCGGTGTACTCGTAGTCCCACCTGGCGGTGTGGAACACCTTGCCCCGGAAGTCGTCGATCCCGGGGATGAGCGGCAGCCGCGGCGACGCGAAGGACCCGTGCGTGCTGACGACGTAGCGCGCGCGGAACTCGTCCCCGCGGTCGGTGCGCACGATCCAGCGGGCGGCGTCCTCGTCCCATTCGAGTCCGTCCACCTGCGTCTGGAAGAGCGCGTGGTCGTACAGCCCGAAGTGCTCGGCGAGGCGCTTCGTGTAGGCGAAGATCTCGGGCGCGAACGAGTAGCGGTGCTGGGGGATGTACTGCAGCTCCTCCAGGAACGGCAGGTACACGTACGACTCCACGTCGCACTGCGCCGCGGGGTAGCGGTTCCAGTACCAGACGCCGCCGACATCCCCGGCCTTCTCGATGAGGCGCACCCGGTTCAGACCGATCTTCCTCAGGTGCGCCGCCGCCATGAGCCCGCCGAAGCCCGCGCCCACCACGACGGCGTCGACGTCGTCGGTGACCGGCTCCCTCGGGACGAACGCGGTGTACGGGTCGTCCAGGAACTGCGTGTGCGTCGTCACGTCGAGCTTCGCCGCACGGTCGCGGACCAGCCGCTTGTCGCGCTCCTCGCGGTACTTGCGACGCGCGGCTTCAAGGTCGACGTCGCCGATCTCTTGTGTCATCTCTTCGGTCTCCGGGTTCTCTATCGGTCAGCTGAGACTGGACGCAAGCGCCAGGTCGGGCAGGAACATCACCAGTTCGGGGAAGAAGATCATCAGCAGCAGCATGATCACGGCTCCGGGCAGGAGCATCCACACGGCGTTGAACACGTCGTTGAGCGAGATCTTCTGACCGAGGTTCACGCTCGGGTCCTGGAACATGCTGTGCAGGAAGTAGAGCAGGATGCCCACGGGCGGGGAGAGGTTCGCGATCTCGGCCAGCAGCACGACGAAGACGCCGAAGAAGATGAGCGGGATGTCGAGGGCCTCCAGCGTCGGCACCAGCACCGGGATCGTCAGCAGCAGCATCGGCAGCGTCTCCATGGCGAGGCCGAGCACGATGTAGAAGACGAGCATGACGAGCAGGAAGGTGGTCCGGTCGAACCCGGCGACGAGGATCCACTCCTGGAACTTCGCGGACACCCCGGTCAGGAGGAACATCTCGGTGAGGAACTGGGCGCCGATGAGGAGGAGGAAGACCATCCCCACGGTCTGGACGGTGTCGCTGAGCCCGCGCGCCAGCGGCGCCCACTCCCGCCGCCGCGCCGCGATGACGAGCGCGATGATGCCCGCGACGAGCGCGGCGCCTGCGCCGGCCTCGGTCGCGGTGAAGACGCCCGAGAACATGCCGCCGACGATCACGACGATGAGCACCGGCACCGGCCAGGAGGAGACGAGCGTCTTGAGCATCGTGCCGAAGGGCGCCGCCATCGACCTGTCGATGGCCCCTCCCGCGCGACGCCCGAAGACGAGGGCCGCGAGGAACATGAGGAAGCCGATCAGGATCGAGATCGTGATCCCCGGGATGATGCCGGCGAGCAGCTGCGGCCCGACGGGAGCCTGCACGAGCCCCGCGTAGATCACGAGCAGGATGCTGGGCGGGATGAGCTGGCCGCTCAACCCGGAGGCCATAACCGCCATCATCGCGACCCGCTTGTCGTAGCCGGCGCGCAGCATCTCCGGCATCGCGACGCGGCCGAGCGCGTACGTCGTGCCCATCGTGGAGCCGCTGACGGCGGCCAGGCCCGTGCCCGCGGCGTTCGTGCCGACCGCCAGGCCCCCGGGCAGCCACCAGAGCCACTGCTGCGCGGCGCGGAAGAGCGTCGTCGCGATGCCGCTCGACGAGATGAGCAGCCCCATCAGGATGAACATGGGCAGGACGCTCAGCGACCACGAGGCCACGGAGGTGTACGGCACGCTCCCGGCCAGGCTCGTGAGCAGCCGCAGACCGCCGATCGAGAGGATGCCGAGCACGCCCGGCACGATCAGCGCGACCGCGATCGGCGTGCGCAGCAGGATCAGCAGCAGCATCACGGTGAATCCGAGGATGCCGACGACGAGGCGATCGTCGACGGCGAACATCCCCGCGGCACAGCCCGCCGTGGCCACGGCGAGCGCGATCAGGAGCCAGCCGCCGGGACGCCAGAACCGGGGGCGCTTCGGGATCCCGCCGATCGTCTGGGTGCGTGCCGGGCTCGGGTCGATGACCGACATGTCAGATCACCTCTCCAGACGCGCGGGCCTGGGCGAGCAGCTCCTGCTGGTCCTCGGTGAGCGAGTCGTCGAGGTAGGAGCCCTCTTCGCGCACGTGCTCCTCCCCTGCGGCGATCCGCGACTGGATCCAGGCGTCGTAGGCGAACAGCGCGGCGCAGATCAGCAGAGACACGGGGATCGCGAAGTACAGCGGCCACGCCGGGATGTCCGTGAACCCCGCCTTGAAGCCGCGCTCGAACGCGAAGACGGCGTTGCGCCAGCTGAACCACACGAGCACCGCGAGCGTCACCACGCACAGCACGGAGTTCACGACGACGAGCCATTTGCGACCGATCGCCGGGAACTTGTCGAAGATGATGTCGGCGACGACGTGGCGACGGGCGAGGGTGGCCGCGATGAACCCCAGACAGGCGAGCCCCGGCATCATGAGGTACTGCACGATCTCCAGCGACGCCGGGAACGGGTACCGGAACAGCGTCCGGCTGAGCGCATTGGCGACGATGTAGACCATCATCGCGAGCACCGTCACTCCGCCGACCGCGTACAGCGCACGCTCGAGCGTCCGCCTGACCCGCGTGAGTGCTGAGTTGGTCATGATCGTTCGTCCACCGGTTCCTCTCTGAACCGCTCATCCGTCCACTCACCCTAGCCCATGAGCTTAATCATTGAGAAGAGTTAGCGGGAACCTCATAACCTCGCCGGCAGCGGGAGATCGGTCTTGCGGAGCTTGCCGGTCGCGGTGCGCGGCAGTGCCTCGACGAACTCGAGGTACTCGGGCACCTTCTGCTTCGAGGCCCCCTGGCGCACGAAGTGCTCGATGAGCTCGGGGATCGTCAGAGACGCCCCCGGCGCCAGCACGACATACGCGCAGGCACGCTCGCCGTAGCGGTCGTCGGGCACCCCGATGACCGCCGCCTCGACCACGCCGGGGTGAGTCCCCACGATCTCCTCGATCTCGGTCGCCGACAGGTTCTCGCCGCCGCGGATGATGATGTTCTTCTTGCGATCGATGATCACCAACCGGCCCTCGGCATCCAGCAGCCCGATGTCGCCGGTGGGGAACCAGCCGTCGGGCGTGAAGGTCTGCTCCGGCGGGATCCCGAGGTACCCCGAGAACATCTCCGGGCCGCGCAGCTGGATCTCGCCCCGCTCGCCCTGCGCGACCTCGTCGCCCGCCTCGTCGACGATGCGGACCTGGTTGCCGCCGCTGGGCCGTCCGATCGCGGCGGCGCGCACCTCGACGGGGTCGGCGACGTCTCCGAGCACGGCGGTGGGGAGCTCTGTCAGCCCGTAGGACTTCACGATGGGGATGCCGGCGGCGTCGGCCCGGCGCACGAGCGACGCCGAGACCGGCGCGCCGCCGATCGACGCCATCCGCAGCGACGAGAGGTCGAGCCCCTCGGCAGCCGCGGCGTCCAGCATCGACACGACGTGGAACGGCAGGCCGGCCATGACGGAGGGCTTGTCGCGATCCACGATCCTCGCGGCCAGCCGAGCGTCCCAGCCGTCGAGCACGATGCAGCGCATCCCTCGCACGAGGATCCGCAGCGGGTACACGTATCCCGCGATGTGTCCAGCGCCCGACGTGTAGAGGAAGGACAGCTCGTCGTCGGGGACGCCGAGGCGGTAGCCCACGTCGAGGGCCTCTGCGAGCATCGATCGGGGGGTGTGCTGAGCCCCCTTCGGCGCCCCCGTGGAGCCCGAGGTGAAGATGATGAGGCTCGCCGCGTCCTCGTCGACGTGCGCCGGGTGTTCGAGCGGATCGGCCGACTCGACCTCCGACCACTCGAGGGCGACGTCCGGAGTCGCCGACGCGCTCCGCCCGCCCGCGACGACGAGGGCGGGGCGGAGTCCGGGCGCGATCTGCGCGATGCCGGTCAGGTAGTCGAACTTGCGCCAGCGCCCCTGCGTGAGGTGCGCGACGGGGCGCGTGATCCGGAAGACCTGCTCCACCTCGCGCGGGCCGAAGACCGGCACGACGGGCACGAGCACGGCGCCGAGCAGGACCGCGGCCAGCTGTGCGACGACCGCGTCCTCGGAGAGGGGGAACTGCATCGAGACGGCGTCCCCCGGCCCGACGCCGCGTGCGCGCAGGCCGGCGGCGAGCCGGCGGGCCCGCTCTCGGATCGCCGACATCGTGGTCGTATATCGCCCGTCCTGGCTCACGAACTCGATCGGGGTGGTCCCGTACTCCAGCTCGGGCTCGGCCAGCAGCGCCGACAGCGAACCGGGAGCCTGTTGCGTTCGTGTCATGTTCCCTCGCCGCGTCGATCGAGCCGCTTCCCTGCGCCCATTAGCTAACTAATATTATCATTACCGCAGGACGGAGATCCATGGACACCGCCACGACAGAGCTGCTCGATCTCGATCGCATCATCAACCTCGACGATGTGGAGGCGCTCGCCCTGACCCGCCTCGACCCGGTCGTCGCGGCCTACCTGCTCGGCGGCGCCGGCGACGAGGAGACGCTGCGGGACAACCGGGCCGCCTACAGCCGGTACCGGCTTCGTCCGCGCATCGGCGAGGGCGGCGGCGTCTGTATGACGACGACCCTCCTCGGGCGCGAGGTCTCGATGCCGGTCGGCATCGCGCCGTCCGCCGCCCACGGGTACTTCTGCGACGACGGGGAGGCGGCCACCGCGACGGCGGCGGCGGCCGCGGGCGCGCTCTATTGCGCCTCGTCCGCGTCCTCCCGGCCGGTCGAGGAGATCGCGCGGGCCGCCGACACCTGGTGGTACCAGTGCTATCCCCTTTCCGGCGCGGCGGGGCTCGGTCGAGCCGCCGAGCTCGGCTACCACGCGCTCGTGCTCACGGTCGACGTCCCCGTCGCGGGGCATCGCGACCGTGAGTTCCGCAGCGAGCGCGCCCACCCCCGGCATCCGATGTACGACGGCGCGTGGGGCTACGCGAGACCCGGGTTCGACCTGTCATCCCACTCGCACCGCACGCGCGTGACCTGGCCGGACATCCGCCGGCTCATCGCCGAGTCCGACGTCCCCATCGTCCTCAAGGGCGTCGTGACCGCGGAGGACGCGGTCATGGCCGGGGATGCCGGCGCAGCCGCCGTGTGGGTCTCCAACCACGGCGGCCGGCAGCTCGACCGGGCGATCGCGACCCTCGACGCCCTCCCCGAGGTGGTGGATGCCGTCGGCGGCGACCTCGAGGTGTACGTGGACGGCGGCGTGCGCCGCGGTGTGGACGTCGCCGTCGCACTCGCACTCGGCGCCCGCGCGGTGTTCGTCGGGCGGGCACCGGTGCTGGGTCTGGCCGCCGGCGGGGTCCGCGGGGCGACGGTCGTCCTCGAGCAGTTGCGCAAAGAGCTCGAGAACGCCCTCTCCCTCCTCGGCGTGAACGATCCGGCAGCGCTCGACCGCAGCGCCGTGCGAGCTGCGGGCAGCTGACGCGCCGGCCGCCTCACACCATCGCGCGCGAGCGGACGGCGTCCGAGCCGGTCGGCGCGGCCTCAGGGCGCGGCTCGCGATACGGCCCCGTGAGGTGGCCGCCGTCGACGCGCAGCTCCGTGCCGGTGATGTAGGAGGCCTCGTCACTGGCCAGGAACAGCACGGCGCGGGCGACCTCCTCCGGCTGCGCCGTGCGCTGCAGCGGCTGACGGTCCACCGTGCGCTCGAGGCGCGCGAGACTCGCCTCGCCGCGCGAGCGCACCAGCGGCGTGTCGATGATCCCGGGGTGCACGCTGTTGACGCGGATGCCCTCGGCGCCGAGTTCGATCGCGACCGACCTGCTCAGTCCCGTGACGGCATGCTTGGACGCGGCATAGCTGGACAGCAGCGGCACGCCCGCCAGTCCGTCGATCGACGACACGTTCACGATGGACGCGCCGGTGCTCCTGCGCAGCAGCGGAAGCATCGCGCGCATCCCGAGGAACGTGCCGTGCACGTTGACGTCGAACACGCGGTAGTGCTCGGCAAGCGGCACCTCGTCGATCGCGAACAGCTCGGAGGTCACCGTCCCGGCGTTGTTCACCAGGACGTCGAGCCGCCCGAACCGCTCCTGCACGTGCCGCACGGCCAGCGCCCAGTCGTCCGCGCAGGTCACGTCCAGACCCACGTACTCCGCGCCGATGCGCGCGGCGGTCTCGCGGCCGAGGTCGTGGAGGATGTCGGTGACGACGACGTCCGCACCCTCGGCGGCGAACAGCTCCGCCTCGGCCATGCCCATGCCGCGCGCCGATCCGGTGATCAGCGCGACCTTCCCCTTCAGCCTGTCGCCCATGCGCAGTCCTCCTCCTGTTCGATTCCCGGCTGCCCGGGCTCAGACCATCGACGATCCGGCGTTGACCCTCAGCACCTGGCCGCTGATGGCCCGGCCGGACGGCGCGACGAGATACAGCACCGCCCACGCGACGTCGACGGGCTCGTTGACGATGCCGAGCGGCGCGAGCGACTCCAGCCGCGTGCGTACCTGCGCGAACCGCGTCTCGTCGAAGCGCCCCTGCTCGTCGAGTCCGCGCTGCTTCGTCATCGCCGTGACCGTCCACGCGGGGGCGACTCCGTTCACGCGGATGCCGCGCGGTCCGAGCTCGACCGCGAGCGTGCGCGTGAGCGCCTCCGCGCCCTTCTTCGTCGCGGCGTACGAGCCGGTCTCGGCCGTGCCGCGGTCGATGATCTCCGACAGCATGTTGACGATGCTCGATCCCGGCCCCATGACGCGCGCCGCCGCCTGGCTGCCGTAGAGCACCCCCTTGAGGTTGACCGACAGGTGCCGCTCGAACTCCTCCGGCGTGATCTCGAGCACGGGTCTGCGCGTCATGACCCCGGCGTTGTTGACGAGGATGTCGAGACCGCCGAACTCGGCGACCGCAGCGTCGACGACCGCCGCGATCGCGGCAGGGTCGGAGACGTCGGCGAAGCGCGCGACGGCGTTGCCGCCCGCCGCGACGATGCGCGCGGCGACCGCCTCGGCCGCGTCGCGCTGCCAGTCCACGACGACGACCGACGCCCCCGCCGCGGCGAGCACCTCCGCGGTCGCCTCGCCGATGCCTGCGCCGCCCCCCGTGACGATGGCGGTCTTGCCCTTCAACCCGAATGCGGTGGAGATGTCCACGATGCCGTCCTTTCCCTCCCGCCGCGCTGTCGCGGCGCGTCCTGTGCGGTCATTTCGCAGCCCCCGCCCTCGCGGCGACCGTGAGCTCCATCCCGCGCCGCCACCCGGTCGGGTCAGGACCGGTCAGCGACTGCCGCCTCGCGATGTCGAACGCGACCCCGGGCTGACTGCCCGGCAGCGGCACGACCGCGAACCGCGGCGTGCGCGAGAGCAGCTCCCCGATCAGCGCGCACCACTCCTGGACGGTGACGACCTCGTCGCCGCCGAAGTTCACGACCGCGCCGCGATCGGATGCCGCGGCCAGGAGCGGCCCGAGATGGTCGGCGATGTCGTCCTCGAAGATCGGGCTGAACGGCAGCGGGTCGCCGCGCACCACGATCGGCTCGCCGGTGAGGATGCGATCGACGTGTCGTGCCGGCATCCCGCCGCCCGGACCGAACGACGCGTTCATACGCCCGATGACGACGCGCACGCCGAACTCGCGCGCGCAGAAGCGTGCGACGGCCTCCTGCGCCACCTTGGTCACGCCGTAGGCGGGGCTCGCCGGGCTCGCCGGATCGCCGAGCGGGTCGGTCTCGACGTAGCGGTGCCACGGATCCGGATGCGCGCGGTAGACCCCGCCCGTGGACATCACGAGGATCGCGTCCACCTCGCGATAGTGGGAGATGACGCGCCCCGTCGAGACCGCGTTGAGCTGCATCGAGCGCTCGGTGTCGGCATCCGGCCCGAGCGAGGCCGCCAGATGCAGCACGACGTCGATCCCCCGGGGAAGGGCGGAGTAGTCGTCGCCGACGAGGTCGACCGCGACCGCGCGCACCCCCGCGGCCTCCAGCTGTGCGCGGCGCGCCTCGTCGCCGAAGCGCGCGACGCCGAAGACCTCGTTGTCGCGGGCGAGCCGTTGGGCCAGTGCGCCCGCGATCTGCCCCGACGCCCCCGTCACCACGATGCGGCGCCCCCGCAGCGCGCTCGGCGCTCCCCCGCTCACCACGGCATCGCCCCGCCGCCGTTGAGGCGCAGCGCCTGCCCCGTCATCCACGACGAGGCGTCCGACGCGAGGTAGAGCACGGCGTAGGCGACGTCCGACGCCGTGCCGACGCGACCGAGCGGATAGAGCGCCCCCACCTCCGCGCGGCGCCGCTCGTAGGCGTCGCCGGGATTGAGCTCGGCGTTGAGCGGGGTCGACATCCAGCCCGGCGCCACGACGTTGACGCGCACGCCGTGCGGCGCCCACTCCGCCGAGAGATTGCGGGCGAACTGGCGCACGGCGGCCTTCGTGCCCGCGTAGGCGAGCGTCCCGAGCGTCGGACGGTCGATGACCTCGGACGCGATGTTGACGATGCTGCCGCCGCGCTGCCCGATCATGTGCCTGCCCGCCGCCTGGCTGCAGTACACCACGCCCTTGAGGTTCAGGTCGATGAGCCGGTCGAGCTCGTCGGGCTCGAGCTCCAGCGCGGGACGACGCACCTGCGTGCCCGCGTTGTTGACGAGCACGTCGATGCGGCCGTGGTGCGCGACGATGCCGTCGACGACGGCGTCGACGGCGTCCTTGTCGGTCACGTCCAGCTCGACGGGCTCGGCCGCTCCCCCGCGCGAGGTGAGGATGCGCACGGTGTCGGCGCTGGAGCGGATGTCGGCGCACACCACGACGGCGCCGGCGGCGGCGAGGATCTCGGCGCACGCGCGCCCCACGCCGCGCGCCGCGCCGGTGACGAGGGCCACTCGCCCGCTGAGGCCGAACGCTGCGAACGGGTCGTCGGGAAGCTCGGCCGACGGCTCCGCGACCGGATCAGCCATCCGCGTCCGCCGGCGCGCGGAGCTGATCCTCGTAGAGAGAGGTCCCCATCTTCGCGGGGATGAACGGGGCGACCAGCGACGTCGTGCCCTTCCCGCCCGCGGCGACGTCCTCCGCCTGCCGCGTGAAATGCGACTCCCACACGGACTGCGGGTCTTCGTCGAGGAACCACAGGATCGTGAGCCGGCGCTCGTCGTTCGCGATCGCGCGGAGCACCTCGTAGTTCTGGACGCTGTGGTAGTACGGCAGCGGGGTCAGGACGCGGAAGACCATCGCAAGGGTCACCGGCCCGCCCGGCACGACCTTCGACGGCAGGTACTCGTCGAGCAGCCACCGCTCGAGGTCGTCCCGAGACTCGCGGGACGGGGCGTCGACGACCTGGAGCACGATGCCCGCGGCGGGGTCGTGCAGCGCGTAGCGGGCGCGCGGCACCTGCGCGTCGCGATAGACGTTTCCGGCGGCGTCGTTGAAGGTCGTGTACACCGTGGTGCGATCGGTCACGACGTTGCCGATCGCGCGGTGACGCGCGTTCGTGGCACCGGTCCAGTCGCGGTGGTCGTCGAGCCGGTCCTTCGTGATCCAATACGTGCCCAGGTACTTCCCCGCCTCCAGGGGTTGCAGCACGGGGCTGTCGGCGGGGTAGCGCAGCGGCTGCAGCCAGTGCGGCGCCACCCAGCGCCGGCCCGCGAACATCCACGGCATCTGCATCGCGCCGTCGAAGAAGTGGACGTCTTCGTACCAGCGGTTGTAGTGGCTCTCGTGGCCCACGTGCGGCTCGACGATCGTGATGAGCGCGTGCCCCACGCCCACCTCGTGCGACCCGGTCAGCGGCAGCTGGGAGTACGGGCCGTCGCGGCGCGGGTTGGTCCACCACGGGTCGTCCGGCACGGGCTCCACCCGGCCGCGCACGGAGCCGGGATCGGGATGCGTCATCGCGGGCCCCCCTCCGCGACGGGCGAGTCCCCCGCACTGGCCACAGCGGCCCGCACGTGCGGGAGCAGTCGCTCGGCGAACCGCGCGTGCCCGCGGTCGTCGGGGTGGAGGCCGTCCGCGAGGAGCTCGGCGGGCACCAGGTCGAGGCCCCCGACGAGCGCGATGCGCACGTCGCGCGCCTCGTCGACGAACGCGCGCACGGCGCCTTCGAGCGCGTCGCGCAGCTGCGCGTGCGTCGTGCCGTAGCGGTTCGCTTTCTGTTCGGCGTCGGGACGCACGAGGGGGCTCACGACGACGATCGGGGCGTCCGGCATCCCCTGTCGCACCGTCGTGAGGAACAGGCGCATGCGCTGCGCGATCTCACCCGCGTCGGTCGACAGGGAAGACCACGCGTTGGTGCCCCACGCGAGCGCGACGACGTCGGCCGCCGACGCGCCGACGACGTCTGCCGCGAGCAGCTCGCCGCGCGCCGATCCGGCGAACCCCAGGTTGACGAGGTCGAGCCCCAGCTCGTCGGCGACGAGCGACGGCCACGCGAGCCCTGGGCGGCTCACCGACCAGCCCTGGGCGATCGAGTCGCCGTAGACGACCCACAGCGGACCGCGGGCAAGGGGGTGGATGCCGCCGCCGACCGGCGTCACCGCTCGGATCGAGATCTCCCGCGCCTCGGGCAGGTAGACGCGCACCGGCGCGTCCGCGGCGCGGGCGGGCAGGGGGATCCGCACCGTGTCCGCGCCCTCCGGGACGTCGACCACGACGGGTTCGGCGCCACGGGCCGTCGCCACGAACGCGTCCGGGACGGTCGGCGCGGGAACCGTCGTCGGCACGCCCGTCTCGAGCGCCACGTCGACGGCGCTCGCGTCGCCCGTGAACGCGAGGTGCACTCCGGCGGGCACGCGGGATGCCCGGATCGTGTCGAGGGTGAGCTTGACGCGGGCCGTCTCCGGCAGCCGCGAGCCCGAACTCCACGACAGCGATGGCAGGATGCCCCTGATGAGGTCGTCCGGCTCGACCTGTGTCATTCGGGCGCTCTCCTCGCGTGCGCGCAACGTTGCGCTTTCATCTAAATTAGACTACCAATAGCACTATCTTATCGCCGTCGCGGTCGCGAAGGTCAACCCCGCGTCCCGGGGTGGGCGACGCCTCGTGCGGCCCGACCCGAGGGAGCGTCGCATGGCCGGCTTCACCGAGACCACGCCCGACTACACCGGCCTGCTGCGGCTGGACGGGCGTCACATCCTGGTCCTGGGAGGCGGGCTGGGGATCGGCCGGCAGACCGCGCTGGGCGCGAAGGCGCTGGGTGCGAACGTGACGGTCGTGGACCACGACGCCGAGCGCGCCGAGGCGGTCGCGGCCGAGGTCGACGGGCTGGCGCTCGCGGCGGACGCGACCGACCGCGCCTCCGTCGAGCGGACGCTCGCATCCGCCGTCGAGCGCTTCGGCCCGATCCACGGCATCGCCGACATCATCGGCATCTCCACATGGGGCCGCATCGACGAGCTCACCGACGAGGACTGGCAGCGCGACCTCGACCTGAACCTGCGGCACGTCTACCTCGCCCTCCAGCTCGGATCGAGGGCCATGACGGCGGGCGGCTCGATCGTCTTCGTCGGCTCGATCTCGGGCCTGCGCTCGGCGCCGAACCACGGGGCGTACGGCGCCGCGAAGGCGGCCGTGTCCAATCTCGCCTCGACGGCCGCGCTCGAGCTGGGCCCCGCGATCCGCGTCAACGTCGTGGCCCCCGGGCAGACCGCGACGCCGCGCGTGGCGCTGCGCCATCCGGAGCCCGAGTACTACGAGAAGCAGGCGCTGCAGGTGCCGCTGGGCCGCGTCGGCGAGTCCCGCGACATCGCCTCCGCGATCCTGTTCTTCCTGAGCGACCTGTCCTCGTGGATCACGGGCCAGACGCTCGTCGTCGACGGCGGCGCCGGCCGCAAGTTCCAGTACAGCCTCTGACGCCGGCTCAGCCGGCATCCGCGGAGACGGACTGCTTCGCGCCGGCCAGGATCGAGCGATCCGCGGTTCAGGCGACCACCAGAGGGCGCACGGCATGGTCGTTGGCGTCGAGCTCGCGGGCGAGGTCGTAGACGGACTGCATCGCCAGCCACGCGCGCGCCGTGCCGACGCCGGCGCGCTCGAGGCGCACCGCGAGGTTGGGGCTGACGCCGGCGTGCCCGTGGATCACACGGCTCAGCGTCACCCGGGACACCCCGAGGCGTGCCGCCGCCTCGGCGACCGTGAGGCCGAGCTCGCCGAGCACGTCCTCCCCGATGATCGCACCCGGATGCGGGGGGTTCTTCATCATGTCCTTCTCCTTCCTCAGTGGTAATCCTGATAGTCGACGAGCTCGACATCCTGCCCGATGAATCGGAACGTGACCCGCCAGTTCCCGTTCACCCAGATCGACCAGTGCCCAGCCAGATCTCCTCTGAGCTCATGAGTGCGGAAACCGGGGATCGCGAGGTCCGCCGGCGACTGCGAGACATCCAACAAACCCAGGATGCGGGTCAGCTTTGGCGCGTGAGCCGGCTGAACGCCCTTCTTCGACCCGGACCGGTACAGCGCTTCCAGCCCCTTGTGCCGGAAGCTCACGATCACGCATCAAGTGTATCGCGTAACGCATCACATAACAATCGGAGCGTGGCCGCGACCACCCGGTCACACCGGCGGGTCCGGCGGGCGAGCGGGATCGAAGTCCTTCCGCTCTCTGATGAACAGGGCGCCGACGGCCGCGCCGCCCAGCACGCACGCAATGACGATCGCGACCGGGACGGGGCCTGCGCCGTCGGCTGCCGCGCCGCCTGAGACGGCGAACGCGACGCGTCCGCCGAGGAACGCCACGAGCCACCACGCGGTCACGCGGCCGATCACGTCGGGCGGGACCATCGACTGCACGATCGCGAGCGTGCGGTTGACGCCCACGATGAAGCCGAGCCCGATCA
>JASGDZ010000148.1:0-4130 GCA_047606835.1 Microbacterium sp.
CGAAGACCTCCGCGACGCGTACTCGGTGTCGTACGAGACCGCCGCGCACCGGTTCACGAACCTCGCGACGGTGCATCTGGGCATCCGCGTGCACTTCCTCAAGGTGCACGAGTCGGGCACGATCACGAAGGCGTACGAGAACGACGACGTGAACTTCCCGACCGACCGGCTCGGCTCGATCGAGGGACAGCTGTGCTGCCGCAAGTGGACGTCGCGGGTCGTGTTCGACATCGACGACCGCTTCAACCCGTACTACCAGTACACCGACACGGGCAACGGCACGTACTGGTGCACGGCGCGCGTGGAGTCGTCGAGCGAGGGAGCGCACTCGGTGTCGGTGGGCGTGCGGTTCGACGACACGAAGTGGTTCATCGGCCGAGACACGCCGCACCGAGGCGTGTCGGTGCACGCGACGGAGGCGTGCTGCCGGCGGGCCCCCGCCGAGCTGGAGGCGGCGTGGCGGGACAACGCGTGGCCGAACGTGCGCACGCCGCGCACGCTGCTCGCGACGCTGCCGACCGGAGCGTTCCCCGGCGTCGACACGACGGACGTGTACGAGTTCCTGGAGGCCCACGCACCCCGGTGAGCCCCGCCCCGGTGAGCCCCGCCCGGGTGAGCTCCGCCCGGGTGAGTTCCGCCCGGGAGGCCGAGCCCATCCATTGCCGCGCGAGTCCATCCGTTCGGGTGATGTGGATGGATGGACTCGCGTGTGGATAGGTGGACTCGGCGGGCGGCGTGGATAGGTGGACTCGGCGGGCGGCGCGGATGGGGGGACTCGGCGGGTGACGTGGATGGGTGGACTCGGCGGGCGGCGTGGATGGGGGACTCGGCGGGGGAGGGGGCGGGTCAGCGATCCCGGGCGAGCTGCAGCGCGGCCCACACCTCGGCGCGGGCGGGGAAGCCGGAGAGGTCGACTCCGAGCAGGCGCGCGGCCTGGCCGATGCGCGCGCGCACGGTGTGCCGGTGCACGCCGAGCGCGTCGGCGGTCGCGTCGAACCGGGCGTCGTGCTCCAGCCAGGAGCGCAGCGTCTCCTCCAGCGCGGCGCCGCGCGCGCGCAACGGTGCGAGCATCGCCTCGGCGCGCAGCCGCGCGGCCTCGGAGTCGATCCCCGCCAGGACTCCGGATGCCGCGACGTCGGCGAACCGCGACACCCCGGCGCCGCCGCGGCGCAGCGCATCGACGGCCTGCGCCCGTGCCCGGGCGAAGTCGGCGTACGAGGCCGGCGCGGAGACGCCCACGCGCGCGTCGAACCGTGTCGCCAGCTCGTCCGGCAGCGGATCTCCTGCCGTCACGGCGAGCACGAGCATCCCGTCGTCGTCTCGCGCGAAGAACGCGCTCGAGCCGCCACGCGCACCGAGCAGCTCCACGATCGCCTCGCCCGTCGCGTCGGTCACGGCGACCTCGATCGGCTCGTCGGGCAGTGCCCCCCAGAGGTCCGCCGAGATGCGCCGGACCAGTGCGGGCTCGCCGGACGCCAGAGCGCCGAGCAGCGCCGTGCGCAGCCGTGCGACGGCCCGGGCGAGTCGCTCGTTCTGGGCGAAGGACAGCTCCGCCATCGCGACGACCGAGGTGACGACGCTGCGCGCCTCCTGGTCCAGGTCGGTGCCGCCGATCGCCAGCACGCCGCGCAGGTGCCCGCCGCGGCCGAGCGTCTGCAGCGAGAACGGCCGCCCGCCGATGCGCAGCGCCGACCCGGCGCTCGCGCTGCGGCGCAGCACTGCGCCGACCTGCGCGGACAGCTCCGCCTCATCCGAGGCCCCGAGCGGAGCGGGGAAGACGTGGGTCGCCGCGCCGGTGGAGTCGAACAGCCCCACCCACGCGTCGAGCCGCCGCGACAGCTCGTCGAGCGTCGCGTCGAGACCCTCGTCGTGCAGCGCGGCCAGCGACACCGCGCGCTGCGCCGCGAGCGCCCACGACCGCCGCGCGTACGCCTGCGCCGCGACGGCCTCCGCGTTGGCGCGCGCGACGGCGATGAACGGTGTGCGATACGGCACCTCGAAGAGGGGCATCCGCTGCTCGCGGCACGCCAGCGCGAGACCGGCGGGCACGCCCTCCCGCACGACCTCGGTGCCGAAGCCGAGGCCGAGCACGCCGCGGGCGCGCAGTCGCGCGACGAAGTCGCCGAACACAGCCCGGTCGTCGCCCGGGAACTGGGTGCCAGTCGTCAGCAGCACCACGCCCTCGGAGAGGAACGGCGTCGGGTCGAGGAGGTCGGAGCTGTGCACCCACCGCACCGCGCGATCGAGCGCGCCCGCTTCGAGGTCGGCCTCTGTGCCGTTCAGCCGCAGCTGCAGTTCGCGGCGGCGCAGCAGTGCGCGCAGCGTGGGGGTCTCGGCGGGAGAGGCCGCAGGCATCCGCTTCCTGTCCTCGTGTACAGTCGTCTCCCCGTGACTGTACATCGTGGACGGTGCGCCCGCCGCCCGAAGCCGCCTACGCTCGCCGCATGACCCTCATCGAGGCTTCCCCCACCACGCCCCTGGGCGGGCCGTCGCTGCCGCAGGAGCGGCGCCTCGTCACCGCCATCCCCGGACCCCGCTCGCAAGAGCTGCTCGATCGCAAGGCCGCGGCGGTCGCTGCCGGCGTCGGTCACTCCGTCCCGGTGCACGCGGTCGCCGCGGGAGGCGGCGTCGTCGTCGACGCCGACGGCAACTCGCTCATCGACCTCGGCTCCGGCATCGCCGTCACCACGATCGGCAACGCCCACCCGAAGGTCGTCGAGGCCGTGCAGGCGCAGGTCGCGCAGTTCACGCACACGTGCTTCATGATCTCGCCGTACGAGTCGTACGTCGCGGTCGCCGAGGCGCTCAACCGTGTGACGCCGGGCGACCACGCCAAGAAGAGCGCGCTGTTCAACTCGGGCGCCGAGGCCGTCGAGAACGCGATCAAGATCGCGCGCAAGTTCACGAAGAAGCAGGCCGTCGTCGCGTTCGACCACGGATACCACGGCCGCACGAACCTCACGATGGCACTCACCGCGAAGGCGATGCCGTACAAGAGCGGCTTCGGGCCCTTCGCGGGCGAGATCTACCGCGCACCGCTGTCGTACCCGTTCCGCGACGGGCTGAGCGGCCCCGAGGCCGCCGCGAAGGCGATCTCGGTCCTGGAGAAGCAGATCGGCGCCGACAACCTCGCCGCCGTCATCATCGAGCCCATCCAGGGCGAGGGCGGCTTCATCGTGCCCGCCGACGGGTTCCTCCCCGCGCTCGTGGACTGGTGCCGCGCCCACGGCGTCGTCTTCGTCGCCGACGAGATCCAGACCGGGTTCGCGCGCACCGGCGCGATGTTCGCCAGCGAGCTGTTCGGCATCGTGCCCGACCTCATCACGACCGCCAAGGGCATCGCCGGCGGTCTGCCGCTCGCGGGCGTCACGGGTCGCGCCGAGATCATGGATGCCGCGCACGCCGGCGGACTCGGCGGCACCTACGGCGGCAACCCGGTCGCGTGCGCCGCGGCGGTGGCGTCCATCGAGGCCTTCGAGGCCGAGGGCCTCGCGCGGCGCGCACAGGCGATCGGCGACATCCTGGTCTCGCGCCTGACCGCGCTGCAGACGGCCGACCCGCGCATCGGCGACGTGCGCGGCCGCGGCGCGATGGTCGCGGCCGAGTTCGTGCACCCCGGCACGAAGGAGCCGGATGCCGCGCTCACCGCGGCGGTCGCCACGGCGTGCATCGCCGCGGGCGTGATCGTGCTCACGTGCGGCACGTACGGCAACGTCATCCGCTTCCTGCCGCCGCTGTCGATCCCCGACGCCCTGCTGAACGAGGGCCTCGACGTGGTCGCCGCCGCGCTCGCGGCGTCCGGTCGTTGAGCGAGCGCAGCGAGACGAAACGCAGCCACGTCCGTCTCGACGAAGACGAAGGAGAGACCGAGTGACCGAGCTGACGCGGGACGTCGTCGTCGTCGGTGCGGGGGTCGCGGGGCTGACCGCCGCGAACGACCTGAAGCGGGCCGGGCTCTCAGTCGCGGTGCTGGAGGCGCGAGACCGCGTGGGCGGGCGGCTGTGGACCGACGTGATCGACGGCGCGATGCTCGAGATCGGCGGCCAGTGGGTCTCGCCCGAGCAGGACGCGCTGAAGGAGACGATCGCCGAGCTGGGTCTTGAGACGTACCGGCGCCACCGCGAGGGCGA
>JASGDZ010000149.1:0-3945 GCA_047606835.1 Microbacterium sp.
ATCTTGCGCTGCCCGTTCTTGATCTCGACGACGTCCTCCATCGGGACCTCGATCTGGTAGATGTCCTCCTCGACCTCGAGCGTCGACTTGCGCTGCTCGATGTTGGCCTTCACCTTGCGCTCGAAGCCGGCGTAGGAGTGGATGACGTACCACTTGCCCGGCAGCGACCGCAGCTCTGCGCGGAACGCCTCGAACGGGTCGAGCTCCTCGTCGTCCGCGTCGAGCTCGTCGTCCGTCGTCGGACGGTCGTCGTCGCCGTTGATGTCGGGGCCGTCATAGGGAGCCACGTCATCCGCGTGCGCGGCCGCGTACTCCGCCTCCTCCTCGGCCAGTGACTCCGTGAGCACTTCGGCCGCAGCCTCCGCCTCGGCCGTCTCGTCGATGTTCAGCGCGTCGTTCACGATCGCGTCCGCCTCCGGGTCGTCGATGTCGATGTCGTCAAGGTCGTCGAGGTCCGCCTCTTCGCCGTCATCCACGATGTGGATGGCGACGTGCTCGGCCGGCTCCACGGCGCGCTCCTGCGCGGCCAGCACGTTGCCCTCCTGGGCCTCGTCGTCCTCGCTGGACTGCTCCGCCGCGGTCGCCCAGTCGCCGTCGTCCCCGAAATGTCTCTCTGACACGTGTGTTCTCTTCCGTTCGTGGATGTCGAAGTGCCCCGCGGGCGCCGGCTGCAGCGCAGCTGCTAGCTCGCGTCGCCCGGCACGCCGAACACGACCTGGATGACCCAGGTGAACACCCAGTCCAACCCGTAGACGAGCGCCATCATGACGACCACGAAGCCGAGGACGACGGCCGTGAACTTCAGCAGCTCCTGACGCGTCGGCGTGACGACCTTGCGGAGCTCCGCGAAGACCTGGCGGATGAAGATGGCGATGCGCTGGAAGAAGTTCGGCTTCTTCTCACGCGGCGCGTCGTTCTTGACGACGACCTCGCCACCCGTCTCGTCCTGGACCATCGAACCCACCTGATTACCTTCCGTGTGCCAGCTTCCGCTGACGCGCAGGGCGGACAGGAATCGAACCTGCAACCTGCGGTTTTGGAGACCGCTGCTCTGCCAATTGAGCTACCGCCCTAGAGACCCGGCAGGGTCTCGGCGTCCGCACTTCTCCGTCGCGCTGGAGTCAGGGGTGCTGCCCGGACGCCGGGCACGACGAAAGAATGCAGATTTCACTGCATCCAGCAGTCTACGGCATCGACGGCGACCGGCGAATCACGCACCGACGCGGATGAGCTTCTTGTTCACGAACTCGTCGGCGGCCAGCAGCCCCATCTCGCGGGAGGTGCCGCTGCGCTTCACGCCGCCGAACGGCAGACCCGGCTCGTCGGCGAGCACCACGTTCACGTACACCATGCCGGCGTCGATCCTGTCGGCGATGCGCGCCGCCTGCTCCTCGTCGGTCGTGAACACGTACGACCCGAGACCGAAGGGCGTGTCGTTCGCGAGTGCGACGGCCTCGTCCTCGCCGGAGACCTTGTACACGACGCCGACGGGGCCGAAGAACTCCTCGCGGTACGCGTCCATCTCGGGGGTGACGCCGGTGAGCACCGTCGACTCGTAGAACGCGCCGTCGCGCGTGCCGCCGGCGACGAGCGTCGCGCCCTGCGCGAGCGCGCGCTGCACCTGGTCGGCGAGCCGGTCGGCGGCAGCGAGCGACGACAGCGGGCCGAGCACCGTGTCCGACGACGTCGGGTCGCCGGTCTTGGCGGCGGTCATCTTGGCGGTGAACTTCTCCAGGAACGCGTCGTACAGGTCCTCGTGCACGATGAAGCGCTTGGCGGCGTTGCACGACTGGCCGGTGTTGTCCAGCCGCGCGTCGACGGCGGCCTGCACCGTGGCGTCCAGGTCGTTCGTCGACAGCAGGATGAACGGGTCGGAGCCGCCGAGCTCCAACGCCACCTTCTTGAGGTTGGCTCCGGCGAGCGCGGCGACCGCGGCGCCAGCGCGCTCGGAACCGGTGACCGAGACCCCCTGCACACGCGGGTCGGCGATGACGTCGGCGGCCTGCTCGTTGGTCAGGCGCAGGTTGACGTACGCGCCGGCGGGAAGCCCGGCATCCGCGTAGATCTGCTCGATCGCGGCGGCAGACTCGGGGCACTGCGGAGCGTGCTTGAGCAGGATCGTGTTGCCGAGCACGAGGTTCGGCGCCGCGAAGCGCGCGACCTGGTAGTACGGGAAGTTCCACGGCATGATGCCCAGCAGCACGCCGATCGGCGAGCGTCGGATGACCGCCGTGCCCTCGCCGTCGATCGGGATCGGCTGGTCGCCCGTGATCTCGTCGGCGTGGTCGGCGTAGTACTCGGTGATGTCGGCGGCGAAGTCGACCTCGCCCTCCGCTGCGGCGAGCGGCTTGCCCATCTCGCGCACGATGATCGCGGCGAGCTCGTCGCGGCGCTCGCGGTGCAGCTCGGCGATGCGGCGGATCACGGCGGCGCGTTCGGCGACGGGGACGGTGCGCCACGCCCGGTAGGCGGCGTCGGCGGCCGCGACGGCATCCTTCACCTCCGCATCCGTGTTCACGGGGTAGGTGGCCAGGGTCTGGCCGGTGGCGGGGTTCACGACGGCGTAGTCGGTCATGGGGCTCTCCTTAGACGGTGTTCCTAGTCTGCGTCATGCGCGGGCGTCGGCGACGATGTTCTGTGCCACGAAGCGCCCCATGCGGATCGCCCCGTCGACGTGCTGATAGCCGGCGCCGGCCATGTCGCTGCACGCGAAGTGGATCGGCCCGACGGGCGTGCGCAGGTCGGCGCCATAGCGGGCGAGGCCGCCGAGGTCGAAGGATGCCGCGTACGCGCCGCGCGTCCAGGGCTCGGCGCCCCAGTCGCTCTCGTAGTACACGACCGGATGCTTCGCCTCCTCGCCGAAGTAGTGCGACAGCGACTCGAGGATGCGCTCTTTGCGCTCCTCGGGCGACACGCGGAACAGGTCGTCGGCGTTGCGGTCGGAGACGAAGCCCACGAGCGTGCCGCGCTCGTCGCCGAAGTTGGTGTTGTCGTAGGCCTCGTGCGACAGCTCATACGGGCTGAACGCCGTGCCCGACAGCCCCTGCTCGCGCCAGAACGGCCGGTCGTACACCGCGTGCACCTTGATGACGAAGCCCATCGACAGGTGCTGGTGCAGCTGCTGCTTCAGGCGCGGCAGCGGCGGGTCGAACTCGATCCACGGATACAGCACCGGCGCCAGGGCGAGCACCGCGTACCTGGCGCGCACGGTGACGCCCGCGTCGGTCGTCGCCGTGACGCCGAGGTCGGGGCCGTCGCTCCACGCCAGCGCGCTGACGGGCTGGTTCAGCAGCACGTCGGCGCCCAGCCGCTCGGCGAGCAGGAGCGGCACCTGCTGCAGGCCGCCGACGACCCGCGCGTCGAGGATGTAGTCGGCGTCGACGAGGTGCGAGAAGCTGCCGGCGCTGGCCGCCATGAGCAGCGCCTGCAGCGTCGAGAACGCGTAGGCGGGCTTGGTGAGCATCGCTCCGGCGATGAACAGCGCGATGTTGTCGCGGGCCTCCTGGTCGTCGGTCTGCTCGGCCAGCCACGCCTCGAACGAGATGCGGTCGAGCTTCTCCGCGTCGGGGTGCTCCCACGGACGGTCGGGGTCGATCTGCGCGGTGAGCGCGTCGATCGTCTCGATGAGCCGCACCATCTCACGCTCGGTGTCGGGCCCGACGGGAAACATCTCGCCGGTGAAGCGCGTGACGCCGCCGCCCGGCCCGATGTAGACGGAGTCGCCCTCGCGGTGGCGCCGGTAGGTCTCCAGGCCCAGCTCGGCGATCGTCTCCTTCAGCGCGTCCTGCTCGGGCGAGACCCACTGGCCGCCGATCTCCAGCATCGCGCCGTCGATCACGTCGGTCCACAGCCGCCCGCCCACGCGGTCGCGCGCCTCCAGCACCGCGACCGAGAGCCCTGCCCGCTTCAGGTCGTTCGCGGCGGTCAGCCCCGCGACCCCCGCGC